>NZ_RXFZ02000157.1:0-2396 GCF_044714365.1 Spiroplasma sp. hy2 | reverse complement strand
TAWTTAGAGATAATGAAGAACTAGTTCAATTGTTAATTGCTAAAGGTGTTGATATTAATCTTGAAAATAAAAATGGTGATACTCCTTTAATTACTACAATAAAAGAAGGTAATTCAATAATGGCTAAATTGTTAATTGCTAAAGGTGTTGATATTAATCTTGAAAATAAAAATGGTGATACTCCTTTAATTACTACAATAAAAGAAGGTAATTCAATAATGGCTAAATTGTTAATTGCTAAAGGTGTTGATATTAATCTTGAAAATAAAAATGGTGATACTCCTTTAATTACTGCAATAGTTATAAATAATAAAGAACTAGTTCAATTGTTAATTGCTAAAGGTGTTAATGTTAATTTTCAAAATAAAGATGGTGATACTCCTTTAATTACTGCAATAAAAGAAAATAATCAAAAAAGTGCTCAATTATTATTTGATAAAGATGCTAATGTTAATCTTCAAGATAAAGATAAATCAATTTATTTAATTAATAAAGTGTATGAAAATCAACAAAAAATTGAAAATAATCAAGAAATTAAAAAAATGGATGAAATTAAAAATAATCAAGAAATTGTTAAGTTGTTAATTGATAAAGGTGCTAATGTTAATCTTCAAAATAAAAATAGATTAACTCCTTTAGATTATGCAATAGTTAGAAATAATAAAGAACTAGTTCAATTGTTAATTGCTAAAGGTTCTAAATTAATAGTAAACGAAATTTCAAGTGATAATAATGATAATAGCAATAATACAAATCCTGTTGAAAGTGAAATACTAAATAGCGAAAATCAAAGATATGATGTTCCTTCTGATAATAGTTGTTTATTTTGATCTGTAGCAACAGCTTATTTATTACCAGTAAGAAATAATAATGAAGAATTTAGGGCGAGATTTATTCAATTATTTGGTGAACAAGAATTACAAAATTTATTATATGTTCAAAATTTATTACAACAATTTAATTTAGAAAATAATAGAGATTTAAATCAATTGTGATATCAAAATCAAACAGCAAATAATTTAGTAACAAACGTGTTTCGTAATCGTGTTGTTGATTATATACAGTCAAACTTAAACATGATTACAAATCGTGGAAGCGAATTAACATTTGGAAATGTTATTCAAGAAAATAATTATTTAGAGAGAATGAGAGAATCATCAACATGAGGTGGTACACCAGAGATATTAGCGATGACTAATATGTTAAATGCTAATATTAGTGTAAATAATGATGTCCCTTATCAACCAATTAATCAAAATTTAAATAATACTATAAATATATTTCATGTTAATGGAAATCATTATAATTTTGGTTTAGAAAATCAAACACCGCAGACAGATGCAGAATATAAAAAAAATACTGGCGGTGGTTGTTTAACTGAAGAAGATAATGATATTGAAAATAATAGTTTATTTTTAAATTTTCCACAATTAAAAAATGATGAATATCATTTTATTGATCAAAAAACAGAACAAAATAGTTTAAAAAATGATGAAAATTTAAATATTTATTTAATTAAAAATGAAAATAAGGTTATAAATAAATATAATTCTCTTTCAAAAGAACAAAAACAACAAAAATTAAATGAAATAAATCAACATTTTCAAACATTATCTGAAAATGATAAAAAAGATTTTATTGATAAATTAAAAGCAATTGGTACATCAGCAATTGGTGCTGGAATTAGTGGTGTTGGAACAAAAATGACTGTTGGTGGTTCAGTAAGCACTACTATTGGAGCAGAAACAACAGGAGAAGCTATTGAAATGACCTCACTTTTATCAGAAGGAGGTTTAACAGCTGCTGAAACTTTATCAGTTGCAGAAGGAACCGCAGTTGTTGCTTCAGAAGGAGCAGTTATTGGTACTGAAGCTGGTGCTGCAGCGGCTTTAGCTCCTGAAACTTTAGGTTTATCACTAGTGATTGGGGGATTAGCAATTGCTGGAACAGCACTAATTTGATGATTAAATCAGGGTAATGTACAACCAGTTAAACATGAATCACATAATCAATATAATGAAGTTGAAAAATACTACAAATTTTTAACTCACGATCAATTAAAATTAGATATTGATAGTAATACTTGAGATAAAATTAAACAAATTTATCAAGCAAACAAAGATAACTACGAAGGATTTAAAGAACAAATTAAAGTAACAATCACTAGTTTTCATAAAGAAGATCATAGTGGTTGGGGTTGATCAATCACTGATGAAGATACTAATACTTTAATTAATATTATTTACAATCATTTTCAAGAAATTAATAATCACTTTATTAATAATTCTAATCACGGTTGAAAAATTGTGACAAACACAATAGGTAGTTATTTTATAATTGAAGAAGAATAAAAATAAAAAAAACAACAAAATTGACATTGTCAAATAAGTTGTTTT
>NZ_RXFZ02000156.1:0-2454 GCF_044714365.1 Spiroplasma sp. hy2 | reverse complement strand
ATTATTTTTTTCATACTTATCATATTTAAATTTAACAATACGTCAATCATTATTTTTATCACCGCGTCATACTACAAAATAATATTTATTATCAACTTTATTAAATAGTTTTTCTTGGGATGCTATTCATTCTAAAATACCATCTTTTGTATCTATTTTGTATTTTTCTTTTAATTTTGCTAATTCTTTGGTTGTATATTCTTGTGGTGTATTACAAGCAACCAAACTTGTTGTACTGGTTCCAATTAAAGTGATTGTTCTTAAAATACTTAATATTTTTTTCATATTTTAATTCCTTTCTTTTAAGGTCTATTAAATTAATTAAAAATGGAAATAAATTAATGTTTTATTTCCATTTAACTTTATAAATTATTATATTAATTATAAGTAGGAAGACCCATAATAAGAATTTTGATTTGTACTAAAAGAAACAATTAAATTTCCCTGATATCTTAAATTTCCTTCTGGAACATAAATTGTTGCACTACTTCTTGATACATTTGAAACTCTTAAAATATTTATTAATTCAGCTGGCAAATGTTGATTATTTAATAAAAAAGATTCTATAATAGTTCTTTCGTTTGTATCAATAATATTATTTAAAATTCTATTTACATATGTTGTAGATAAGTTTAATCTACTATGTCAATTTGAATTTAAACCAGATGAATAATTTTCTTCTGTTGGTATTTGCCCCCCATTAAAAGTTACTTGAATACTACCTGTATATGAAGTTCCTGAGTGAACATCAATAATAGCTCTATTACCATAATTTGCTGAAACATATATTATTCTACTTCTTCCTGCTGTTGCCTGTAAATCTCTTGGTAAATTAGGATTTGCTCTTACAAATGCATTTAAAATTCTTAAATCAGATATTACTCCCCCGGAACTACTTCCTGGTCGTATTGTTCCTAAATCAGTTTGAGTAACATAAGTAGATATATCAGTTTGATATTGTCTTTTATTTCTATTTAATTTTTCTAAATTATTTATTTGTTGATAATTAATATCACTATTTATAGTTTCTTCTTTTTGATAAGGGCTGGCGGCAATTGTTGTTGGTACTGCACTTCCACTAATTGCTAATACGCTTAATAAACTAAGTAATTTTTTCATTACGTGTTTTTCTCCTTTTCTTAATTTTGAAACTTTTTATCAAGATCCATTGAACATTATATATATACAATAACTTTTTAAAAATATTTGAGAAAGTAAATTATTTAAATTATTATTATTGTGATTATATTTTTGTACTAAATCTGGGCTCGCGGTAATTTCCATAAGTTTTGCGAAAAATGACTTAAAGTTTAAAAAAGTTTTGCTGCGCTTTTCAAAATCCTTGGGAAAAATTCTAAGCGTTAAGCGAAGAATTTTATAAAGGTTCCCAAATTTGTTTGAAAGAACCTCAAAACTTTTTTTAACTTGTAAGTCATTTTATCACAAAAATTTAAGAAAATCAACCGCTCGCCCAAAACATATTTATTTTAATTAAAACCCTTATTTTATAGGGGTTTTTGTTACTTGTTTTGCTATCGTCGTCTGTGGCGCATCGAAGACTATTTTTATGAGAAAGGGTTAATAAAATAATATACAATAATTTTTATTTTATAACATAAATGTTATATATAAAACGAAGAGGTGAAAAAATGCCACAAGTAAAAAAATAAAAAATAATTTATTAGAGGATGAAAATATTACAAAAAGTGATATTGAAAATTTTGTATCATTTAAAGGTACTAAAATTAAAAAAAATATTAATTATCAAAATATTTTACCCCCGATGACTTGCGATGTAGAATTAGTACAAAAATTTAGAAATTTAGCAAAAGAGAAACAATGAACAAATACAACACTTATGAATAATATTTTAAGAGATTATTTTGATAGATTGGAGAATAATAATTATGAAGATGATTAGTTTTTGTAACAAAAAAGGTGGAGTTGGCAAAACGACCCTTTGTAAAAATGTTGCTTATAAATTTGCTTTGGAAAATAAAAAAGTTTTATTGATTGACCTTGACCCGCAAGCAACACTAACATTACAGTCAGCTAAAAAAATATAGAAAATAATAATTCAATAGTTGATTTAATTGGCAGTAAAAATGCAACTAAATTTATTAAAATTAATAATATAATAATTAAATCAAAATATAAAAATATTGATATTATAATGGCTAATGAAAGTTTATCAACTGTTTCTGCTTTATTAAATACTGTTTATTCAGATAAAGAAAAATATTTATTATCTGATATTATTTATCAATCAAACGAAAACATATTTAATAGTTATGATTATGTTTTGATTGACTATCCACCAACAATAAATGAATTATCTGTAAGTTTTTTAATAGACTTCTTGCATAACCTATTAAAATAATTGTAAATATTTTTAAAAAGATACTAATAGCAAATTATAATTTTAATTAATTATGTCTTTTATTTAAAAAATTH
>NZ_RXFZ02000155.1:0-2459 GCF_044714365.1 Spiroplasma sp. hy2 | reverse complement strand
TATAAATTTAAAGCAAAATCATAATCTTACACAAAATTAGTTTTCAAATTGTCATATTGATGATTTTTTTTATTTCATCAAGAGTTTTCGACAAAATTAAAGATAATATTAATAAGATATTTTAAATTAACTTACTAATCCAAATCATTGTATTCTTCCTACTCTAATTGTTGCTGAAACTCTTTTAAAATTTGTTGTTCTGCTTTTGACAACAAACCATTAGTTGTTACTAAACTATCAAAATTAGTTAATGTATATAAAGGAACTTGTAAACTTTCAAAAGCAATAGTAGCTTTTTTTAATTGATAACTAAAAATTGCTAATACCGCAACAACTTCCAAACCAGCTTCTTGTAAAGTTTTCACAACTTCAATAACTGACCCACCTGTAGAAATTAAGTCTTCAATGACCACAACCTTCTGCCCCTTTTCATAGACTCCTTCAATTTGATTTTGTTTTCCGTGACCTTTCTTACTACTACGAACATACCCAAATGGTAATTTTAATAAATGGCCTAATAGAGCAGCATGGGGAATTCCTGCTGTTGCTGTTCCAAAAATATTATCAATTTTATCTTGTCCGAAATTAGTATTAATAAGTTCAGCAAACCTTTCAGCAATTGTTCACCGCAAGTGAGGATAACCCATCGTTAACCGATTATCAATATAAATTGGTGCTTTAATTCCCGATGCTCAAGTAAACAATTCAGTAATATTAATACTAATTGCTTTAATTCTAATTAATTCCGTAATAATGTTTTTCATCTTCATTCGTCCTTTCTAATCTGCCAATGTTGTTATAATTTGTTGATAAACGGCTACCGGATCAGCAGCGCTTGTAATTGCACGACCAATTACTAAATAATCAGCTCCTAATTCTTTTGCAAGAACTGGTGTTGCCACCCGTTTTTGATCAGTTTGTTTAGTTACTAATTGAATTCCAGGGGTAATTGTTTGTAACGATGGAAACTGTGTTTTAATCATCTTTGCTTCTCAAGGGGAACAAATCACACCATAAAAGTGATTACCTACTGCTAATTTTGCTAAATTTTGTACTAATCGCTCCGTTGTTAATGTTGAAGATAAAAATAAAGTTTGAAGTTCATCATTATCAAGACTAGTTAATACTGTTACACCTAATAATTTAATTGAAGTATCTTGCACAACCTGATGCGCTAATTCTAATGTTTTTTCACCACTTGTTAAATGAATTGTAACAAAGTCAACTTGATATTGTTTTAATGCTTGTAAAGCCTTTTCAACTGTAATTGGAATATCATTTAATTTTAAATCAAGAAAAACAATATGACCGTGCTGTTTTAATTTATTAATAATTTCAAAACCAACAGCATAAATTAATTCCATCCCAACTTTTAAAAATAATGATTGTGGCGGAAACTTGTTTAAAGTGGCCGTATAAAAAATTGGGGTTTTGGAAAAAAACTCGGAAATTGAATAAGAATAATAAATTAAACCATTTACTAAAATGGTTTTTTTATTTGTAAAACCAAAATTATTAATTGATTCAGAGAAAGGGCAATATCTTAAATATTTACAAAAAAACTATAACAACTTTTTGATACCCTCTTTAAGTTGTTTACACATTTATTAAATATCTTAGAAATCTTTACAAAGTGTAGCTGTTTTTCTCCTAATTTAAGGTGTTGTCCTTTCTCTGTTTCAGTTAATTAATTTGCTAATAAAAAAACTTAATAAAAGAAAGGAGTAAGTAATGAAAATTAATAAGCAACAACAAATTTGCGATATTGATAACTGCTATAAAACAATATCATTCATTACTGAAGAATTTTTATCAAATAAAGTTTTATGAACTTGTGAAAAACATAAATATTTATTGAATAAAGTAAAAGATAAAACACAAAAGCGGTTTTATAAACGCTTAGAAAATTCAAAAATTATCTTTGATTATGAAACTGGTTTGTTAAAACTTTGATTTTATAAAACAACTTAATGCAGKGTGGGACGGTTATTTTAAATAACTAAGTGCTTTTATTCCACATAGGCGGTCTAGCCCAGCGGTAATCAGTCCGGAAATAATAGACGCTTTAACAAGCGATAGTCGTGATAAGTGCAAGGTCAACATCGAACGACAATAAANWATTGAGATGGTCACTTTATAAATAAATTTGCGATAGCATTAGGCTCTTCAAGGTGCGAGTAGATTTATTTTAAAAACTGAACGTTTTGACCTGAAATGGTGCGGGTGAAGAGAGAGAAAACTCTCTGGCTCCAAAAAGAAAAAACAACTGTCTATTATTAAACAAACAACATACCGCCACCGCTCACCTTCAAAGTGAAGCGGATGGCGTAGTAAATAAATAGATAAATACTTAATTAGACTTCTTGCATAACCTATTAAAATAATTGTAAATATTTTTAAAAAGATACTAATAGCAAATTATAATTTTAATTAATTATGTCTTTTATTTAAAAATTWWA
>NZ_RXFZ02000154.1:0-2459 GCF_044714365.1 Spiroplasma sp. hy2 | reverse complement strand
HWTTAATTTAAAGCAAAATCATAATCTTACACAAAATTAGTTTTCAAATTGTCATATTGATGATTTTTTTTATTTCATCAAGAGTTTTCGACAAAATTAAAGATTTTAAATTAATTTTAATTATTTTTTTCAAGGTTATTTAAATAATGATAAATTCCTCCGGTATTATTGCTGCTAACTACATCGTATGCTAAATTTAAAATCGGAGTTGGACTATGTTCCATTGCAATTGCATAAGGTAAAATTTCAAACACAGAACGGTCATTATAATTATCACCAAAATATAAAACATTCTCTAATTTAATTTCACGTCCTTGCCTTTGATTTAAAATATCAATTAAATGTAAAATTGCTTGCCCTTTATTTGAATTACCATGTACAATATCACATCCATATTCAGACAGTGGTTCAACATTAATATTTAAAACTTGTTTTAAAGCTGTATACATTTCTTGAAACATTATTTTGGATGAATGCTTTGCAACAATTTTATTGGCTATTCTAATATCATCAAAGCAGAATGGTTTTACTTGCTTCATTCCATCTAAAAATGCACTTGGTTTTGATTTAATTTTTAATAATTTTTCACCCGCACAATATAAATTATCATCATCTTGATATGAAATTGTAAAATCACATTGATATTTTAATAAAATATCAATTACAATAACTAAATCCGAAACTGGCATTAAATTACTATAAATTGACTTATTGTTTTTAGTATCATACACTAAAGCACCATTAGCACCAATAACATATTGACAATAATTCTTAATTTTTAATTCTCTTGTGTAATTATCAAAACCAAGGGGCATTCGTCCTGATGCAATTGATACAGCAATCCCTTTTGCTTGCAATGCAAGTAATTTATTTTGAACAATAGTTGGTAATTCTTGCTTATCAGTAATCAATGTACCATCAACATCAGTAACAATTAATTTAATTTGATTACCATTAATTTTTAACATGACAACCTCATCTTCTATTTTAATATTGTTTTATAAAGATAATCAGCAATTCCTGCCGCATTATTATCTTTTGCAGTAACTGCAAAAGCAACTTCTTTTAATTGCGGTGTAGCATTGGCTAATGCAATTCCATATTTTGAATTTTTAATCATCTCATAGTCATTCATTTGATCACCAAAACACATAATTTCATCTGAATCAAGATGGTGATTTTCTTTATATTTAAGTACTTCAATTAATTTTAAAATTCCCTGTCATTTATTAACATTTTTAGGAATAATCTCAATAAACCCATATCCCGTAACTTCTGTCTTTAATGTTTTACTGACCGCAATTTGTTGTCGTAACCAATTTTGTTTTTGTTCATCATGACAAGAAATTACAACCTTACGCATTTGCGGAATTTCATTTCAATCTAAAACAATTGCTTTAATGTCAGTATTACGAAATAAAAAAAGATCATCTTTAATAATGCTTGATTGTGAAACATAAGCTTCTTGTTCATTAAGTGGTGCTAAATAAAAATCATGACCAAATTCTCGAACAATATTCATTGCTCATAATGTATCTTGATATGAAATTATTTCATCATAGACATATTCTTTTGTTTTTAAATTTAAAACAGCCCCACCATTAGCACCAATAACATACGGACAATGGTCAAGAATTCCTAATGTTGTTGCATAATCAGATAAACTACTAGGAACCCGTCCTGAAGCAATCGTTACTAAAATACGCATTGCTTGAGCCTTTTTTAAAGCCTCAATATTTATAGTTGGAATCTTTTTATCTTTATCAGTTACTAATGTTCCATCAATATCACACACGATCATTTTTACTATCATTACATTGCCTACCTTCTTTTAATGTTACTTAGTTTATCATATAAGTAGTCTCAGACATTATCATTCTATCATGTTTTATTTTATATTTATAATGTAAACTGCTTTAATTTTGTCGAAAAAGTTAAATTATATTGATTTCCTCAGTTAGGATAACCAACGGTTCCCATAAATCTTGGTAATATTGTTTTTGTAAATCTAATTTTTAATTTTACATCATTAGTATAATATAATTCTAAATATACATTTTTACTTTTTTGAGGTTTTATATTATTAATTGTTGATATTTGCATTAAAAATAATACAATTTGATTTTGATTTTTAGTTTTATATTGAGAATAATTTCCCACAGATAAATCATCTGCATAACTTGTAACAAATTGTTTAATTTCTGTTGAAATTTCATTTGTTTTAACAATTTGATTTTGAGGAAAATTAGCATTTGTTATTTGTTGACTTCCACCCCCTTCATAACTAAGGTCAGATATTTTACCCAAATTAAAATTACATTGACCTCTTCCTGCAAATAATTCCTTTAATTTTGTCGAAAACTCTTGATATTTATAAAATATACCTAAAATTAGGTATATTTTTAATATATGGAGGTAAATAATTAATGAAAAAAATAATTACAGAATTAATAAAWMAW
>NZ_RXFZ02000153.1:0-2468 GCF_044714365.1 Spiroplasma sp. hy2 | reverse complement strand
WAYACCTGAAGAATTAGCAAAATTAAAAGAAGAAAACAAAATAAATACAAATAACCAAGAAATCAAAGATAATCTAGAATGAATAGCACCACAAGAAAAACCATTTAATAAAGTTGATGATAAATGATATTATGTTGTATGGCGTGGTGATAAAAATGATAGTTGATATTTAACTAAATTTAATAATAATACATACGATACAATAATTATTAGAGGTTATAAAGATGATTATAGCTTAATGTATAGAATTAATGGTTATTTTGGAATACATAGTAAAAAAAATAATTTTGAAGGAAAAGAATCTTATTTCCACTATTGAAGTAATAAAAATGATAATTATTTTAAATCAATTTATCGCTGAAATTTAGATACTAAGGAACCTAATTTAATTTTAGATGAAAATGGTAATTTAAAAGTTAAATAAAAATAAAAAGAGATTATTAAATCTCTTTTTTCTTTTTTTATCTTGGTTTAATTGTAATTTTGACAGGACTATTACTTTTGTTTCTAATACCTAATACATTTGGGTTAAAAACATCTAATGTTATTTTTTTAACATTTCCCCAATATCTTGGTTTTGCATAAAAATCAAAATAAAAACATTCTAAAATAGGTCTTAATACTTTTGTAAATCTAATTTTTAATTTTAAATCATTAGTATAATATGCTTGTAAATATGTTTCTTTGATTTTATCTTTATCAGTAAAAACTAATTTTGTTATTTGTAAAAAAAATCTTACACCGCAAATATTATCTAATGTATGATATACATTAAGGTAATTTTCACTTGAGGTTTCATTAGCAACACCAGTAGCATATTTTGTTTCAGTGTCATTTACTTCTATATTTTTAGTATATAAAGTTATTGTATTATCAAAATTAATTTTATCTGTTTGTGAGCGACCACTTTGTTGTAAAGTTATATTTGCTAATGAAAATAAATTATTACTACAATCCTCATTTCCACCAGTTATATTAATATTTCTATTAGCAATAAAATTTTCTATTTCAGGTGGTCCACACTCAACTTGTAAATTACCTAAATTACTTATTTCAATAGTTTTATAAGCATCTTGAAATTTACTTATACTTTGAATTGTTGGGTCAATTTGTTTTAAATCAATTTCTACCTCATAATGAGCATCATTAAATTCATCAGAAAATAAATTAACTAAACGACTACCTGTTTTTTTACATTGTGGTAGTACAATAATTTTAGTTTTTAATGGTAATACTACATCGGAAGGCATAATATCTTTTGTATATTCTGAATAATTATATGGCACTGGTGGTAATACATATTCAGGGTAATTAAAGGTTGGTATTTCATAATCATGTGGTAATAAGAAACTAGTTTTATAATTAGTTGTCATATCGCGTAAATAATTATTTAATACACTTTTTGTTTTTCCACGAAAACGTCATACTGATAAGCGTAAGTAATCTTCTTCATTATTTGTATATGGGTTATCAGCATAAAAGATAATTTCAAAATTACCTTTATATAATGCTTGAATTGAAAACATATCAATTATATAACTACAATTTGTACCATCTGGTGTTTGTAAGAATTCGCAATTATTATCTTTTTCACTATCACTAACTGGTGTTTGTGCATCAACTGATTTGGTTTTTTCATTAATTAAATAAACTCGGTTAGTTTTAGGATTTAATTGTTTTAAATTATAAGTTGAATAAACTAATTCTTCGGTTGGTTTACCATCATTAGTTAAAACAGTCCCTTTAAATTTATCAGTTAATAAAGTAGTAAAACTAAAACTAGTAGCATTAGCACCAATCATAGCACCAATTTTATCATTGCCTTGTTCTCTAAATATTTCAAATGGTAAATAACCTTTACCCGCAGCTTTATCACCTCAAAAGGCATCGTTATAAAAACTATAAACATTAGCACTCATAAAACCATTAAGTCATGGGAAATTAGGTCATTTATCATCTTGGGTAATTGTTAAATTTCCAATTCAGTCCCAAGGAATACCAAAAGAAACAAAATTTAAAAACTTTCCAATAGCAGGTATAGTAAAAGGATTAAAGACTAATTTTTGCGTATAGTTTAAAGGTAATACTGTAATTTGGCGATTAATAAAATTATTCATATTTAAAATATCTCAAACATTACATTTACTCATTTTATTATATTCAATTTGAACTTGACCAACAGTATTACCAAATTCATCTTTTCTTCTAAAATATGATGATGCTTGCGTACTAATAATGTTATTAATATCATTGCCACTATTTACTTTTATTTTTTCTGGTGGAGTAATCATTCAATTTTTAGACCAATAAGGTTTAGAATTTGAATTTTCTTCCTTAATAGTTGTTCCAACAGTCGGATTAGTTGCTGTTGAACTTGCTTTATCTGTTATTATCATACCCTCATTATTTTTTTCAATTCAAAAATCAGACATTGATTGAATATGTTCTTTTCAATCTTTATATCYAKA
>NZ_RXFZ02000152.1:0-2473 GCF_044714365.1 Spiroplasma sp. hy2 | reverse complement strand
WATTTGCCTAAATATAAATTTGGGTTATTAGCAAAGTAAAATAAAAAATGAAAATACAACTCGTCAAAATTTATATTTTCATAAGTATAAAATAACAAAATAAAACTGTTTTGTCAAATTATATTTTGAAAACTAATAAATTTTCACTTTTGTTGAAAATTTTTTTTAATTAAATTTATTTTGTAAAAAAATGAAGGGAAACAAAAAATGAAAAAACTTTTAGGATTATTAGGAACAATTATGATAACTGGAAGTGCAATACCATCAATCGTTGCAGCGGCCCCCAATCGAAAACACAGTATTAAAAAAAGACAAAATAACGAAAATACCTCAACTACTCCAAAACCGCAAGATGACAAACAACCTCAATTTTCAACAACTTCAGATAGTAAAGTTGATATTATTGAAAAAGAAATTACTTTAAATGAAAATTATTCTGATAATATTCAAAAAATGTTACAAGAACTTATTGATGAAAATTATATTGATCCACTAAGAAGAATCAATATGGGTGGACTTATAAGTAAAGAGCTTGATAATAAAACAATTATTTCTAAATTAGAAGAATTTGAAACTAAAATGGCTAATTGATTTAAAAATCAACAAAATAACAAGGATAAAATATTAATATTAACATTAAAAAATAGTAATAATGAAAGTGTTAAATTAGTAATTAATTTAAATAACCTTTACTTATTAGGATTTATTAATAATCAGAATCAATATTTTTATTTTGATGATGAAATTTTAAAAAGAATAGAACAAATTAATCAAGAAGAAGTCACAAAGCTTAATAATTTAAAGGATAAATTAAATAATTTAAAAGAAAATAATTTTTTATCTAATGAAGAAAAAGTAAAAGAATATTTGCAACAAAAAAATGAAGTTATTACCCTTAAAGCAAAAGAAAAAAATATTAAAAGATTAAATTATAAGAATGAGAAAAAATATTTATATAACAAAATTGAAAATTTAAAAGGAGGTAGTTTAAAAGACGATGAAGAAAAAATTAAATCTTTAAATAAATCAGTAATTAAAAAATATAATTGTCAAAAGATTAATTTAAATTATACGGGAGCATATTCAAAAGATGGATTAGATGTTGTAATAAAACAAAACGAAAAACAAGAAGGAAAAGATATTTTTATTTCGCAAGATACTTTAAATAATGCAATTGCAAATTTATCAAATTATGATAATAAACAAGAAAATCAAACAACAAAAGATGATTTAGTAAAACTGATTTTTATTACAAGTGAGGCTGTAAGATTTCAATGTGATGAAAAAACTTTAGAAATTTTTGAAAAAATTGAAAATATTGATGAATTACATAAAATAATAGCTGAGAGTAAAAACATATTAGAAAATATTAAAGAAAAAGTATTTAACTCAAATCAAACAATTAATTGAAAAGATTATACTTCTCAATTAAGAGGTGATTGAAAAAAATATTCAGAACAGTTAAATAAATTTAGAATAAAAATTTGAGATCAATTAATTTATTTTAATAATTTTATTAATTTTGTTAATGATTCAAAAAATGAAATAGACAAATTTATAACAAAAATTAAAAAAATAAATGTTACTGAAGAAAGGGAACAACTTTTACAAATAGAACAAGAAACTAATTTAATTCAAAAAATAGAAAAACACAATTTAGATATTAAAAAAATTACTAATACATTATTTTTTATGAAAAAAATCTGAGAAAAAATGAACTTTACTAATTTTAAAATTTTACACTTATTAATTTTAGAAAGTAACATTGATTTAATTAAATTTTTAATTGTTAGTGGCTATGATGTTGATATTCAAGATGAAAATGGTGATACTCCTTTAATTACTACAATAAAAGAAAATAATTCAATAATGGCTAAATTGTTAATTGATAAAGGTGCTAATGTTAATCTTCAAAATAAAAATAGATTAACTCCTTTAGATTATGCAATAGATAGAAATAATAAAGAACTAGTTCAATTGTTAATTGCTAAAGGTGCTGATGTTAATCTTGAAAATTTATTCAATGGTCATACTCCTTTAATTACTGCAATACTTAATGATGATCTAGAAATAGCTGAATTGTTAATTGATAAAGGTGCTAATATTAATTTTAAAAATAAAAATGAATTAAATCCTTTATTTTTTGCAATATTAAACAATTTTCCAAAAATGGTTCAATTATTAATTAAAAATAATGTTGAGGTTGAAAGTAAAAATAAATTTGGTTTAACAAATATAAATTTTGCACGATATTTGGCAATGAGTTTGGAAAATATTCCAGATGTTATTAAATATAAAGATGATGTTAATCTTCAAAATAAAAACGGAGACGCTATTTTAAATATGAAAATAAACAAAAATTATCAAAAAATTCTTGAATTATTACTTGAATATAGTGATAAGATTAATAATCAAGAAGAAAATGGTGATGGTCCTTCAAATACTGCAATAGTTATAGATAATTCAAAAATWT
>NZ_RXFZ02000151.1:0-2477 GCF_044714365.1 Spiroplasma sp. hy2 | reverse complement strand
ATTTAAAGCAAAATCATAATCTTACACAAAATTAGTTTTCAAATTGTCATATTGATGATTTTTTTTATTTCATCAAGAGTTTTCGACAAAATTAAAGAAATTTATTATTCTAAATTAAAATATTTTTTTTATTTTAGCAATTATTGTATCAATTCCTTCAGTAACACTAGGAACAGTAAAATACAAAATAACAGTTATTGCAATTAATAATAAAATAACACCTAAAACACTGATCGTAATTCAAAAAGCTTTAGCATTAAATTTTGATTTAGTAACTACTCCAAATTTATTTTTTTTAATTTTTTTTGTTTTATTTTCTTTTGCATGATAAAAATTTTCAATTAATTGATCATATTGTTTTTCTGTCAATCCAAATTGGGCCATTGCTTCATAATGATCCATTTTAAGATGACCATATTCATCAAATATTTTTGGATAAATCTCACTAACTCGTTTTTCCCCTAATGATGTTTTAATTGTATAATCCTTATATGTCCCAAAAGCTGGTTTTGTATCCTTTACTTTATCAATATCAATAAAGGTTATTTCATCATCTAAAACATCTGTTTCTATTATTTCTGGATTAGATTCCATTAAATCAAAGTCTGGTGATTTGACACCTAAAAAATCATGAATATCTTCAGCAGCAACCTTATTAACATCATTATCATTTTTTGAAATATCATTGTCATTTTTCTCAGGTGAATCTCCTACTTTAAATTCATCATTAAAAAAGAAACTATGCGTATCATCTTCAGGATTAAAATTATTATCTGAATCATCTTCAAAATCAAGGAAATTAAACTTATCTTCTACATTATTTTCAGTTAAAGATGAACTTTTTTCTGGTTCAAAACTAACAATTATTGAAGAAACTTTTTTTTCATTTAAAGCATCAGATTGGTCAGATTTCGACTTTAATAATTTAGAATCAATACTATCTGTTGGTAAATGTACAGAATTATTATTACTTGAATTATCATCCTTTTTTGCTCAAGTATTAACCAATTTTTGGTTTAGTGCTTCTGCTTCTTGCAAATGGCGTAATGAAGTATCTAATGTCTGTTTTAAGTTTTGATATTCATCAAAATTAGATTTTGGTCGACTGCGATGACGCCCAATAAACTCATCCAAAATATCAGAAATATGTAATGCTCAATTATATTCTTCTTCAACACTTAATGGTAAACTTGGACGACGAAAATCATTATAATATCGTTCTGTCCCTAATGGAATACGAGAATTATAAGGAGATAAATAATAATCTTCTCTAACAGGTTGAGATTGATATTGAAAATTATCATTAATTCTAGCATTATTGGCTAAATTATTAAAATTTTGTCCAACATTATGTGGGCTATATTGATATGGTTGTCCTAGTGACAAACTTTGATTTGGTTGCAGTCCTGTCATTGGATACTGAATAATTGGGGAATATTGATATTGTGCAAATAACGGTGGATATGGAGGTTGCGGAATTGAATACTGAATTAATGGTGGTGTTCCACACCCATAAGAAGGAAAAACAGGATATTGATAATAATTAAAAAAATTCGGATGGTGATGAATCCGACAGTTATTGTGACAATTACTGCTATGACCCTTTTTACTGTTTTGACACATATGTTTACCCTACTTATATTAATCGCTTATATTTATTATATCATAAAATAATGCTTTCTTCTATTAGTGTTATTAATAAAGATGCTGTTTTATTTTTTRRWGTGTAAATTGTACTATGAAGTGTAGCACTTTATAAACTGTAAAATCAAGCTTTTTAAATTTGTAAAGATTTTTTATAAAAATTAAAGCAAAAATATCTTTTATTTTATGGCTTATTTTAGTTAATTAATTACTAAAATAACTATTAAGCTTAAAAATAAGGTTTTCATTCATATAAAAAGTGCTACATTTGCATTTACAATTTACAGGGGAAAATAAAAAGAGTTATCTTATTTATAATTAGTTTGTTAAAAAATTAATTAGAAAGGTACCCTATGTCTTATGATTATAAACCAAATATCAAACTTACTAAATAAATTTAAAATTGATTTACCTACTTTATTTAAATTTGCTAAAGTAGAAATTACACCTAAAAATTTATTAGAATGATTTCAACATAAAAATATTGATTTTTTAGAAAGAATTATTAAATCTGCAATTGAATTAATTGATTACAAACTATTAAAATCTGAATATGTCCAACCGCGTTTTATTTTAAAAGGATTGTTTCAAAGAACAATTATTTTTCAACATGGAAAAACCACATTTTATCGGCGAAAATATTTAATAAAACCAGAATATCAAAATAAAAATAATCCTAATTATCTATATTTCTCATCATATCTATTTATTTATTAAACTTAGCAAATTATTTCTTTAATTTTGTCGAAAACTCTTGATATTTATAAAATATACCTAAAATTAGGTATATTTTTAATATATGGAGGTAAATAATTAATGAAAAAAATAATTAA
>NZ_RXFZ02000150.1:0-2510 GCF_044714365.1 Spiroplasma sp. hy2 | reverse complement strand
AKTAAATTTTTAAATAAAAGACATAATTAATTAAAATTATAATTTGCTATTAGTATCTTTTTAAAAATATTTACAATTATTTTAATAGGTTATGCAAGAAGTCTACTATTTCAATAAAATCAATTAATTGATAAATATTATTTAAAATAAAAAGAGCATATTAATATGCTCTTTTTATTTTTCGTTGTTTCATATTTCGTAGGTGTGTTGTATTGGATAAGCGCCAATAGTGTTAATTTGATTTTCAATTCAATTAGCTAGTGTTTGGGTTAGAGTAATTCAATGAATTTTACCACCCACAGCAAGTCACTCACGCAAGTTAATTAATTTCGTTCTGAACCGGTCGGGTGACTTGCGGGTGCGTTCAAACTCGACATAAATTTCACTATCATTATTTTTGATAATTATTAGGTCGGGGTAAGCATTGAGGTTGCCATTTTCCATTTTGAGCTCGCGCTCTGTTTGATAGTGTACTATGTCATTTTGACTACAAAGTCATTTAATTAACATGTCTTGGTGGGGAAGTTCATAACAATTTATCTTAATTGCTTTTTTATGTTCACGACCAACAAAAGTATTACCCTTATGAGAGAGATAATAAATATTGCGATGGGTATATGTTGGTCAACTTTTATCAACCCTTTTTTATGTATTGTTTTTAAAAGTTCTTCGGTCGCTCGTTTTTTCTTATTAACTAATAATCCAATTTGTTCTGTGTTTAAATACCCCCAACGATTTATCATAATTAATATTTTTTCTTGTTCACCCATAACATCAACTTCTTATCAATCACTCTTGTTTTATTAACGGGGTGCTTTTTTTATTTTTGCCCAAACCCTCAAAATAAAAAAAGCACGTAGGTGGTTATTTATTTAAAATCACCAATAATTTTGTTTAAAAAATAAGTAGATTTTTATTTTTTTATTTTGGTATAGTATAGGAATAGTTTTGGAATTATATTGGAAGAAAAAAAGCAAGAAAAAGTTGTGTTTTACTTAACAGCAAAAATGATATGATGAAGACCATATCTTAGGTTTGTTTATTCGTTGTCTTGCTACTCGGTGGTTTTATGCAAGCTCTTATGCTTTTTAAATAGGGGGATTTATTAGCGGAGTTAGTCTAAGTTTTTTAAATCCTCTAATAATTGGTTAAGGTTAACCTTTTCTTTTTCTTGTTTTTTTCGTTTTTCTTCATAAAGTAAATTATATTCTGTGTTATAATTATCAACAAGAGAATTATTTTCTCTTGTGTTTGTTGTTATAGATTTTGCAGAATACTTAGTTTTTACATAAGTTTGGTATTCTGCTTTTAATTTGTCGTTTTCAGCACAAATTTGTTCGTGTGCTTGTTGGTATGTTAACCCACTTAAAAATGGGTTGGTTGCTTGTTCTTTTTCGTAGCGACGAGCAGCCACAGTTAAATAATGCAATTCTTTAATTGCAGTGTCTTTAATTGCTTGATAACCCGCTAAGCGATATTTATTATTATCTCGCGTATTATAAATTCAGTAGGTAAAAAACATATCAATGCCAACCAAAAAGTATTTACCAGTTTTATCAATAAAACACATTTTTTTGGGAACACAAATAAACTTGTCATAAATTTTGACTTTATAACTGTCTTCGCGGGTAGGGGTTGGGTGTTGGCGAACATATTTTTTCGGTAAGTAAAAATTTGAGACATGTTTATTCTCATCAAGTTGATTAATAACTTTATAGTTCAATCCATTTATCTCCACAAAGTGATAATTGACTTGTTCTGCTTGTAATATCAATTCTTGCATAATATATATGTTCCTTTCTGCGGTTTTGAACGTTTTTTAACCCCTTATTAGCGTTGATATTTTCCAAAATGTATAAATATAAATATCATATTCTTTTGGTTTTTTTAATGCTAATATCAGGTTATTTTTTTTGTTATTTTGATATTAAATAAAAAAATAGGTAGATGACTTTTTTATCATTCTACCTATACACAAAAATTAAAAAATGTTATAATTTAACCAAGAACCACCACAAATGTGCGGTTCAGTTAAATTATATCAGAGCCTAGTTAAGTGGTATGTTTGACCGCTTAATAGGTGTATAGAAGAATGACTGTCCTGTCATTTTTCTTTGTTTTTATTTAATTGTTTTTATTGTACCACAAAGGGGATTAAATAATTTATTTTCAACTCCTTTTTTGTAATAAATAAAAAGGAAAATAACAGACCGCTATTTCCACAAACAAAATTATAATAATTGATATAACACAACATTCTAAGGTAAATAAAATATGTTAAAATTGTTTATGGAAACACAGTTTAGTTCAAAATAGGTTGTGTTTCCGTTTTTAAATTATCCTAGCGTTTTTAACGCTAACAAACTTACTATATAGCAAATTATAAAAATATTCAAATATTTCTCCTTTAATTTTGTCGAAAACTCTTGATGAAATAAAAAAAATCATCAATATGACAATTTGAAAACTAATTTTGTGTAAGATTATGATTTTGCTTTAAATTTTTTAAW
>NZ_RXFZ02000149.1:0-2527 GCF_044714365.1 Spiroplasma sp. hy2 | reverse complement strand
ADAAAATAATGAGGGTATGATAATAACAGATAAAGCAAGTTCAACAGCAACTAATCCGACTGTTGGAACAACTATTAAGGAAGAAAATTCAAATTCTAAGCCTTATTGGTCTAAAAATTGAATGATTACTCCACCAAATAAAATAAAAGTAAATAGTGGTAATGATGTTAATAACATTATTAGTACCCAAGCGTCATCATATTTTAGAAGAAAAGATGAATTTGGTAATACTGTTGGTCAAGTTCAAATTGAATATAATAAAATGGGTTCTTGTAATGTTTGAGATATTTTAAATATGAATAATTTTATTAATCGCCAAATTACCATATTACCTTTAAACTATACACAAAAATTAGTATTCAATCCTTTTACTATCCCAGGTGGAGTTGGTAAATTCTTAAACTTTATTTCATTTGGTATTCCATGAGGATGAGTAATTAACCAAGATGAGAAAACTTGACCTAATTTTCAATGACTTAATGGTTTTATGAGTGCTAATATTTATAGTTTTTATAATGATGCCTTTTGATCTGATAACTCAAAAGGTAAAGGTTATTTACCATTTGAAATATTTAGAGAACAAGGAAATGATAAAGTCGGTGCTATCTTTGGTGCTAATGCTACTAGTTTGGGTTTTACTACTTTATTAACTGATAAATTAAAAGGCAGTGTTTTAAATAAAGATGGTAAACTAACAGAAGAATTAGTTTATTCAACATATAATTTAAAACAATTAAATGAAAAAACAAATAGAGTTTATTTAATGAATGAACAAACCAAAGCGGTAGATGCACAAACACCAGTTAGTGATAGTGAAAAAGATAATGATTGCGAATTCTTACAAACACCTGATGGGACAAATTGTAGTTATATAATTGATATGTTTTCAATCCAAGCTTTATATAAAGGTAATTTTGAAATTATCTTTTATGCTGATAACCCATATACAAATAATGAAGAAGATTATTTACGATTATCAGTATGGAGTTTTCGTGGAAAAACAAAAAGTACATTAAATAATTATTTACGCGATATGACAACTAATTATAAAACTAGTTTTTTATTACCACACGATTATGAAATACCAACCTTTAATTACCCACAATATGTTCTCCCACCAGTACCATATAACTATCAAATTTATACCAAAGATATTTGAGATGCTAATACAATTCAACCATTAAAAACTAAAGTTATAGCCCCTGCACAATGTAAAAAAACAAATTCTGCTGGTGAAGTTAATTTATTTCCTGATGAAATTAAGGATGCTTATTATGAGATTGAAATTGATTTAAAACAAATTGACCCAACAATTCAAAGTATCAGTAAATTTCAAGATGCTTATAAAACTATTGAAATAAGTAATCTTAATAATTTACAAGTTGAATGTTCACAACCTAATATAGAAAATTTTATACCAGATAGAAATTTAAACATTTTATCTGGTACTGATTGTAATACCAATTTAGGTTCATTAAATAATTTAACTTTAATAAGAAATGGTCTTTCTCAAACTGATAAAATTAATTTTAAGTTTGATATTGATAATTTAATTGTATTAGATACTAAGGAAATACCAATAAATGAAATTAAAAAAATTAGAACTGGTTATACAAATGGTATTCCATTTGACCCTACTAAAGACTATGAAAATGGATATACTTTATTAAATAGTAGAGGTGTATTAGACTTTATTATAAAAATTACAACTTTTGATTATAATGATAATCCAAAATATAAAGAAACTTATTTACAAGCATATTATACTAATGATGTAAAATTAAAAATTAGAATATCAAAGAATATGAAAATTAATTTTAATATGAACAGTACACAACATTGAAATTATTTTGGAAATGATAAAGAAATATTAGTAAATGTCAATAATATAAATACTTTATCAATTAAAAATAATTCTAATTCACCTATTTCTATTACATTTATTCCTAAAAATTAAAAAAGAGCATTTTTGCTCTTTATATGTGATATTTTAAATAATAATATTACCATTATCATCTATTTTTGGTACTGTTGGTTCATCATTACCTTCATATTGATAAATTGCTTTAAAATTACTAACTCCTCTATTTCAAGGAGAAATATCATTTAGATTTTCATCGGGATTAGAAATTCCTATTGTATAATATTCTCTTTCAATATCATTTGAATTACTTGTTAATAAATATACTATATTTACTCTAGGGTTTGATGTTTTAAATTTGAAGTTTGGTTTTATTTCATAATTTTTGAATTTAAATATTTCTCAATTATTTTTTAAATTTAATTTAGCAATGACAATATATCATTTATTATCAACTTTATTAAATTTTTCTTCTCTATAACATATTCTTTCAAAATTACCAATAGTTTCCTTATTACATTTTTCTATATCGGGATTACAACTAATTAAACTTGTTGTACTTGTTCCAATTAAAGTGATTGTTCCTAAAAGGTTTAATATTTTTTTCATTTGATTATTTTATCTTTTATTCTCAATTAAGTGAATCTATTGAAACAGTATARTTAT
>NZ_RXFZ02000148.1:0-2527 GCF_044714365.1 Spiroplasma sp. hy2 | reverse complement strand
TWAAATTTAAAGCAAAATCATAATCTTACACAAAATTAGTTTTCAAATTGTCATATTGATGATTTTTTTTATTTCATCAAGAGTTTTCGACAAAATTAAAGATTTTTTCTAAAAAGAAATAAAATATGATAAAATATAATTGTCCGCAAGGACAGTTTTCTACGTTTATTATAACGTTAAGGTGTGTTTGGGGTTATTAACCGCTATATAAATCAGTAACTCTACACCCAAGCACTTAAAGCGGTTCAGAGTTATTTTTAAAATAAAGTAAAGGCTAACAGTTGAATGTTAGTTTTTTAATTTGAAAAAAATGAATTATCCGATAAAATTTATAAAGAGATTAGTGAGGTTTTGATGGTGCAGAAAAAAGTTATTTTAATTGTTGGTCCAACAGGAAGTGGTAAAACTGATTTATCAATTAAGATGGCTCAGCGTTTTAATGGGGAATGTATTAATGCTGATGCTACTCAAATTTTTAATGGGTTAAATCTTGCAACAAATAAAATAACACCATCTGAACAAGTTGGTATTCCACACCATTTATTATCAACAATTGATTTAAAGGAGAATTATTCCATTAAGATGTATCAACAAGAAGGGCGAAAAATATTAGCTCAATTATGAACTAAAAATAAGCTTCCAATTGTAGTTGGTGGTAGTGGGTTGTATATTAATGCACTATTAAAAAATTATCAATTTTCTGACCAGGGTCGTGATTTATTAAAGACAAAAGAATATGAACATATTTCTAATTATGCTTTGTGAGAAAAATTAGCAGCAATTGATCCGCAAGAGAGTAATAAAGTTCATCCTAATAATCGAAAACGTGTTTGGCGAGCATTAGAATACTATTTCCAAATCGGAACATTAAAATCAGTTAATGATCATCACCGTAATGAATGATATATTGAACCATATATTATTGGGTTATTACCAGATAAAACAGAACTGCATCAATATTTATCTGAACGGGTATTACGATTAACAGAGCGGGGTTTATTTGTTGAAGTTGAAGCAGCATATAAATATTGCAATTATGATTCAGCAAAACAAAGTATGAAAATTATTGGCTGTCCAGAGATTATTCGTTATTTAAAAGGCGAGCTTTCATATGATGCAACATTAGCAACAATGGTTCAAGCTAATAAAATTTATGCTAAAAAACAAATAACATGATTTAAAAATCAATTAACAAATGTTCATTGATATTCATTTTCTTATTCACAGTTTGATGATCTTTGTCAACAAATTATGGTTGAATTTAAAAATAGTAATTATTTAAAATCATAATTTATTTTTTGTAAAGTAAAGATGTAAGTAGGATTTTTAACCCTTATCAAGGAAAGGGGCTTCGCCCCTAGGTCGCTCGCAACCTGTAATAAACACCATAATATATAAAAATGTAATCATATTATTTAACCTCCTTTTGTTTCCTTTTTTCCAATTCGACTTTTAATTTTCGAATTTTTTTGCTTTGTCTTAAAATTATTGATGTTTCTTTTTCTTTAATAATTTTTATAATTCCAGCAATAAAATAAGCACAAATCGGTGTCATAATAAATATTAAAATACCTGCTGATACATATTCCAAATTAAACAGCCTCCTTTTTATTTTTTCTACTATTAACTTTATTTTTAATTCATAAAATTAATTGAACAATATAGGCACCAATTAATGTTCAAAACATTAAATAGCTAATATCCATTAAAGATGCTATTAAACCGAATTTTTTTAAAAATAATTCTAATTCTTTAACATCAGCACAAGCCGGTATTAATAATAATCCAAAAACAACAGATAAAATATAAATTAAAATTTTTCATCAATTATTTTTTAAATAATTTAAGATTTTTGTTTTCATATTTTTTTAATCCCCTTATTGTTTAACCTAGAATAATATTGATTAATTAAAATAATTTCATTATTAACACAATATCAGCAATATTTAGAACCGAGTTCTCAAATGAAAGCAGATTGGCAAATGATACATACTTTATCCATTGTTTTCACCTCTAAATTGAAAACAATTTCAACAAACGGTCGCACCGTTTTGCCAAATAGTATCATTAATACAAGCCATACATAACTGTTGTTTATTCATAATTAACACCAACTTTTACTTTGGGATTTTTACAATTTTTACTAAATTGATATGCTTTAATGTTTAAATCATAAACTTTTTGGGTTTCTGCTTTAATTAATGGTTCTGTAATATATTTAAAAACAAATTCATTAACAGTTTTATTCTCATTATTTAATACTAAATTTTTAATAATTCCATATTTTCAATGTTGTTGTAAAACACTAGTAGGCATTTGTTTATTTAAAATAATATTAAAATGAACTGCTCCGCGTTTTTGATAATCATAAATACGAAGATATTTAAAATCATTGCCATATTGATACTGTAATTTTTGAATTCATTAGACTTCTTGCATAACCTATTAAAATAATTGTAAATATTTTTAAAAAGATACTAATAGCAAATTATAATTTTAATTAATTATGTCTTTTATTTAAAAATTT
>NZ_RXFZ02000147.1:0-2532 GCF_044714365.1 Spiroplasma sp. hy2 | reverse complement strand
TWAAAAATTTAAAGCAAAATCATAATCTTACACAAAATTAGTTTTCAAATTGTCATATTGATGATTTTTTTTATTTCATCAAGAGTTTTCGACAAAATTAAAGATAATCAATTAATTTTATAAAAAATACGATAAAAATAAGGTACTTTTTTAATCAGTGTTAGGAATATATTAAAAAGTGATATAATATTTCAGGAAGTGGGGTGGTTATTATGCATGACGGTATTTTTTTAATCAATAAACCAACAGGAGAAACAAGTAATCAGGTTATTCAAGAAATTAAACAAAAATTGCAGATTAATAAAATTGGTCACGCAGGAACATTAGACCCATTAGCAACAGGATTGTTAGTTGTTTTAGTGAATAATGCTACGAAAATGAGTGAATATTTGTTAACAGCAGATAAAGCGTATGATGTTGAAATGCGATTATTTGTTGAGACAGATACTGGTGATATTACTGGGAATGTGCTTAATGAAACAGCACCATTTAAGATTCAAAAGAAAATATTAAAAAAAATCTTTAATGAATTTAATGGATTTATGTATGAACAATATCCACCAAAATATTCTGCTATTAAAGTTAATGGTAAAAAACTTTACGAGTATGCACGCCAAGATAAAGAAGTAAAAATTAAACCACGAACTGTTACAATTAAGGCAATTAAATTAAAAAAATATGATGCACATAATCATACAATTAAATTTAGTGTGTTATGTACTAAAGGAACATATATTAGAAGTTTAGTGACTGATATTGCGGCAAAATTCAATACTATTGCTACTGTTACAGTTTTATGCCGTACGCAATCAGGAAATTTTATGCTATCTAAAGCAATTAACCCTGAAGCAGTAAATTTTAATGAGTTAATATCGATGTATGATGCTTTATTTATTAATAATCAACAATTATTACTTTATCATCATGATGAAGAAATTCGGCAAGGAAAACCTATTGTTATTATTAATCATACTGACCCAATTATTTTTATTATTGATAAAAATAAAAATGTTTTAGCAATTTATAAACATATTGGAAAACATGTTTATGCCTGTCAACGTGGACTATGAGGACATATTGAACCTAAAAACCAAGATGACAGAGAGAAGGATAATCATTATTAATGAAAACTTTAGTATGAAATAAGCCAAGTGATAAGAAACCAAAAGTTGCTTGTTTAGGTTTGTTTGATGGGTTTCATCAAGGTCATTTAAAATTAATTACACGTTTAATGGAGATTAAAAAACAGTATAACCTTGCAACATTATTTTTTACTATGTCACAAAGTGTTAGTGATTTTTTACAACAAACAAATACAAAAATAGTAGATAATCATTCAAAACAACAAATTGTTGAAAAATTAGGATTTAATTATTATTTAGAAGTGCCGCTTAGTACTGCATTTATAAATTTATCTGCACAACAATTTTTAACAATTTTAAAAAAACAATTTAATGTTACAAAAATTATCATTGGCTCTGATTTTCGGTTTGGAAAAAATCGTGAAGGGGATTTTAATGATATTATTGCTTTTTTTGGTCAAGAAAATGTTTATTTAATTACTCGCCAAGATAATTTGTTTTCTTCAACAACAATTCGAAATTTTTTATTAAAATATGATTTAGCATCAGCAAATAAATTATTGTATGAAGATTATAATTTACGTGGAGAAGTAAAACCAGGAAAACAATTAGGACGAACAATTAATTTTCCAACGGCAAATATTTATTTGCCACAAAAAGTAATTTTACCCTATGGTGTTTATGTAACAGAAACATTAGCACAAGGTAAACTTTATCCTTCAATGACATCTTATCGGTTATTTGAAGGGAAAGAAGTTGTTGAAACATATTTGCTAAATGTTAATTTGGATTTATATGGTCAGGAAATCATTGTTTATTTTAAAAAATATCTTCGAGAAAATATTAAAATTAATAATTTAGCAGAATTAGTTACGCTTTTAGAACAAGATTTAGTTAATACCCTTGCTTTTTTTGCTAAAAAAGCATAATATTAATAAGGTTGTTATTTCGTTGATTTAAGATAACCCTTTCTTAAATTCTTTGTTTTAACATAATAAGCCACTAAATGAAGGGAGAAAATAATAATGGTTTCAAAAGAAAAAAAAGCAGAATTAGTTACAAAGTTTGGTCAAAATACCAAAGATACTGGTTCAACAAAAGTTCAAATTGCAATCTTAACAGAAGATATTAATAATTTAACCGAACACTTAAAAGTACATCGAAAAGATATTGTATCAAGAAGAAGTTTATTGCAAAAAGTAGCACAAAGAAAACACTTGCTTGCATATTTAACCAAAACTAATTTTAATGAATATAAAGCAATCATTGAAACATTAGGAATTAGAAAATAAGGTTTAAGGTTTTTAACCTTTTTTTCTAAAGTTTAATATGGAGTATAATAGATTTCTTGCATAACCTATTAAAATAATTGCTTTAATTTTGTCGAAAACTCTTGATATTTATAAAATATACCTAAAATTAGGTATATTTTTAATATATGGAGGTAAAT
>NZ_RXFZ02000146.1:0-2568 GCF_044714365.1 Spiroplasma sp. hy2 | reverse complement strand
TWAANNGAGATTTATTAATGTATAACATGTTTCCTGCTCCTCCTGATAAAATAAATACTTATGCATCACCAGAAGTAAGTTGATATAACATTCAAGGTATTCAACCAACTATGATAACTGGTTATGAAGATTGAAAAAAAGATATGGAAAGTAGATACGACTTTTGAAATCAAAAAAATAGTGAAGGTATTGTTATAACTGATCCTGCAACGACATCAGCATCTAATTCTACTGTTGGTAGAAATATTCATACAGAAGATAAAAACTCTAAATTTTACTGATCTAAAGATTGAAAAATAACCCCACCAAGCAAAATAAAAACAAATGGTGGTACAGTTGATAACATTATTAGTACACAAGCATCATCATATTTTAGAAGAAAAGATGAATTTGGTAATACTGTCGGACAAGTTCAAATTGAATATAATAAAATGGGTAAATGTAATGTTTGAGATATTTTAAATATGAATAATTTTATTAATCGCCAAATTACAGTATTACCTTTAAACTATACACAAAAATTAGTTTTTAATCCTTTTACGATACCGGGTGGAGTTGGTAAATTCTTAAACTTTATTTCTTTTGGCATTCCATGAGGTTGAGTAATTAATCAAGATGAAAAAACATGACCTAATTTCCAATGATTAAATGGCTTTATGAGTGCTAATATTTATAGTTTTTATAATGATGCTTTTTGAGGTGATAATGCAAAAGGTAAAGGTTATTTACCATTTGAAATATTTAGAGAACAAGGAAATGATAAAGTCGGTGCTATGATTGGTGCAAATGTTACTAGTTTTAGTTTTACTACTTTATTAACAGATAAAATACAAGGAAATGTTTTAGAAAAAGATGGTAAACCAACTGAACGAATAACTTATTCAACTTATAATTTAAAACAATTAAATCCTAAAACTAATCGTATTTATTTAATTAATGAATTAGTAAGAGCTGTAGATGCACAAACACCAGTTAGTGATAGTGAAAAAGATAATGATTGCGAATTCTTACAAACACCTGATGGGACAAATTGTAGTTATATTATTGATATGTTTTCAATCCAAGCATTATATAAAGGTAATTTTGAAATTATCTTTTATGCTGATAACCCATATACTAATAATGAAGAAGATTATTTACGCTTATCAGTATGGAGTTTTAGAGGTAAAACAAAAAGTGTATTAAATAATTATTTACGCGATATGACAACTAATTACAAAACTAGTTTCTTATTACCACACGACTATGAAATACCAACATTTAATTACCCACAATATGTATTACCACCAGTACCATATAATTATCCAGAATATACAAAAAATATTATGCCTTCTGATGTAGTACTACCATTAATAACTAAAATTACAGCACCAGCACAATGTAAAAATATAATTGAATATCCAACAACTTTATTTTCTGATGAATTTAATGATGCTTATTATGAAGTTGAAATTGATTTAAAACAAATTGACCCAACAATTCAAAGTATTAGTAAATTTAAAGATGCTTATAAAACAATTGAAATAAGTAATCTTAATAATATACAAGTTGAATGTGGACCTCCTGAAATAGATAATTTTATTCCTAATAGAAATATTAATTTATTAGAGGGTCAAAAATGTGACCATAATATTGGTTCATTAAACAATATAACTTTACAAGAAAGTGGTCGTTCACAAACTGATAAAGTTAATTTTCCAAATACTTTTACAATAGATACGAAAAAAATACCGATAAATGATATTAAAACTTTTGCTACTGCATATACTAATGGTTTACCAAGTGATAATTATCAAAATATTTATAAAATTAATAATAAAGAAGCATATATTATATTTTTATTACAAATAACATCTCTGTCAAATGAAGTTGATAATAAAATTAAAGAAACATATTTACAAGCATATTATACTAATGATGTAAAATTAAAAATTAGATTTTCAAAAAAAATTCTTGGAATATTATCGGGTAAAGATTTAAAACCTTCAAAATGAACATATCTTGGTAATGATAAAAATATTATTATAGATGTTGATAACCCAAATGTATTGGGTATTAGAAATAAAAGTAATAATCCTATAAAAATAACTATTAAACCAAGATAAAAATAAAAAGAGATTTACATCTATTTTTTTATTCTCCATTAACTTTTACATTACCATTTTCATCGGCAATTAAGTTAGGTAATTTTTGTTCTTCACCATTTCAGCGATAAACTGATTTAATATAGTCTTGATAATGTTTCCCTTTACCTCATATATATTCTGTTGAAGAATCTAGTAAATTACCAGTTGCTAATAAAATTTCATTATTATTAGTAAAAATAAAACCAACAGGTCTTTTACCTCAATCTGTTTTTAAACCGCTACCTTTTTCACCATCATTTTTTAATTTAAATACTTTTCACGCATTATTTAAACTATTTCTAGAAACAACATAAAAATATTTATTGTTTACTTCTTTAAATGGTTTTTCTTGTGGTGCTATTCATTCTAAATTGTCTCTAATTTCTTGATTAGCAGTATTTATTTGGTTTTCTTTTTTTAATTGTGCTAATTCTTCAGGTDT
>NZ_RXFZ02000145.1:0-2599 GCF_044714365.1 Spiroplasma sp. hy2 | reverse complement strand
CTWTTAAGTTTTTTTATTAGCAAATTAATTAACTGAAACAGAGAAAGGACAACACCTTAAATTAGGAGAAAAACAGGTACACTTTGTAAAGATTTCTAAGATATTTAATAAATGTGTAAACAACTTAAAGAGGGTATCAAAAAGTTGTTATAGTTTTTTTGTAAATATTTAAGATACTGTCCTTTCTCTGGATAAATTAATTAATAATTTTGGTTTTACAAATAAAAAAACCATTTTAGTAAATGGTTTAATTTATTATTTTTATTCAATTTCCGAGTTTTTTCCAAAACCCTTATTTTATTTATACGACCAACTTTTTTTATTTAAAAAGAACAATTAAAAAGCTTAATTTTGTTCAAAAAGGTTGCTTTGCATTTAATATTAATTTTGTTATAATAAACCCATTCAATAGGTCTATTATTAAGCTTACTAAAGGAGATTTTAATGGCAAGAAAACCAGGTAGTTGACATAAACTTAATAACTTAACAAAGAATGTTACTGTAGCATCACGTAAAAAAGGGTGACTTGCCGCAATTTGTGCTGTGTTATATCTTGGTGCTTTAATTCCCTCTGCTTATTTTGGTGTGTCATTTTTAGCAAATATTTTAAATTATGGTGGAATTGAAACTGATGGACCCTTACCTGATGTTAATGGTGAGGATTATTTTGAAGTTAACTTTGCAAAAACAAAACTACGCGATAATACAACAACAACTCCGGTTTTTGAAACTTATGAAATTCCTCCTGACCCTAATACTGGGCAAGTTGCACAAACTCGCGCTCGTGCGAGATCATTACGATTAGAATACGCTTATAATTTAATTTTTGAAAAAGCACCTAGTTTATACATTACAAACAATATCTTTTTTAAGAATAAATACAAAGATCCTAAGCAAATTCAAATTTTAGATATTTATACTGATTCACGAGGGACACAACAGTTAAGTCTTGCTGATGTGCAACAAAACCAATTTAATTTGATGAAAAATTTATTATTTTTAAAAATCAAATACGAAGACGTAATCCAAAAAAATCTGGTTTGAATGCCAACCCTATTTGTTGGAAATGAAGGATTTTTATCAAACTTTTTAAGTTTTAAATTAGGAGAAACAAGAAACAAAGATGATTTAAAACCAACAGTTTGAGAAAAACAAACAAATGTTCTAGATGAACAAGCTAATAATATTATGATTAATGGTACTAATGATAGTTTGGCGTTAGCAGATCAAGTTTATGCTGCCTATAAAGAACGTTTTGCTGCTTTTTATGCAGAAAATAAAGGAAATGATAAAGAATTTATTGGTGATTATAATCCATATAGTAATTTTGCTATTTCAAGTGTTAATCAAAATGATCAACTGTTTCCAGGAACTGCTATTGATAGTACGCATTACATGCTTGATATTAATCGGGTAATTCAGTCAGCATATAAAAAGGGTGATTCAGAGCAAAGTTTTGCAAAAACAGATACTCAAATTAATGGTAAATATATTCCACAATTATTAATTTTTTTAATTAATATTTTAGAAACATCACAAAATCGTGGTTTAGTCTTACCAAAAGAACTTGTACCAACCGAATGACAATTTTGATATCAACATCTTCAACCAAAACGTTTAAATGTTAACCAACCAGAGCAATTTTACTTTATGTTTTTACCGCAAGGTGAAACAATTCAAAATGTGATCGCAAATCGATTGGGAGAGCAAATTAAAGATGTTTTAAATGGAAAATATTCATTAGCAACAGCAATTAGAGAATTACAAGAAGATGTTTTGAGTAACCCTAATAGTTCAAAATATAAATGAGTTTATGATTGAAATATTTTACCATTTCAATCATATGGAATAATTGAAAAAGCAGATTATACTGTTGTTAAAAGAACAATTCAAGAAAATGGTGATTTAACAATTAGTTTTAATAATAATCAAGTGGCAAAAACAAACTATGTAATAATTGATCAACCATCATTACATTCAATTACTAATTTAGTTAACCCAGGTGATCATGATGCCTATTTAATTAGTGATAAACAAAAACGAAATATTTTATTTACAAAATATTGAAGTGCTAATTTATATGGAGCACAAAAACCATTAAATTACATTGATATTGATGTTCGAAATATTCCACATGATGTAACTTCATTTAAAGCAATACTACAAAAACAAATTGTTAATCGTACATGGGAATTTATACAAAATATTAGTCAAATGGTAGGAAACAATTTAAACATTAGTGATAATGTATCACAAATAGATTATGCTAATAGAATTGCAGACGATATTATCACATTTACACCTTTAAATAATTATCATAATAGTGCTGCTACTTTTAATGATTGATTTTATGCATTGCAAATTAGCAGTGAAGAAAGATATAGTAATTTAACTGTTCTTGATATTAAATTAGAATTAAAAGCAAAAGAAAATGTTCCAGACCATCTTCAAGCAATTACTTTCCGTTTTAATATTAATTATATTTAAAATTTATGCTTTAATTTTGTCGAAAACTCTTGATATTTATAAAATATACCTAAAATTAGGTATATTTTTAATATATGGAGGTAAATAATTAATGAAAAAAATAATTACARWA
>NZ_RXFZ02000144.1:0-2654 GCF_044714365.1 Spiroplasma sp. hy2 | reverse complement strand
WTMWTTGTTGAATAATTTCAATACTCTGTATATATAATAAATTAATAAGATTATTAAAAAAATTGCCATCATTATTTATCATTTTCATACCCTCTTTTCTTAATTCAGGACATTATTTTTAAAATAATAACTATGTTCTTTTTGCAGTTTTTTATTTAACTTTTCAATATAGAATCCAATTAAATTAATATTGTTTTCTTTCGCCATTTTCATTGTAATCATATTTTTAAAAACTTTTTCACTATATGATTTAGAACCATATCCTTTTAATCATTTGACATTATGCGAAATTTGTGATTCAGTACAAGAACCTGTATATCATTCTTCTTTATAAACCTTAATTCCGTCTTTTCTTTTATTAATATAATTAATAAATTTTTTTATGTCTTCTTTTTTATCTTTCAAAAATGGATATTGTTTAATATTTTTGATTTTTATTAAATTTTTTAAATATTTCATTGCTTCATCAGGGTCACCATCTTTAAATAGTTTATTCATATCTCAATAAATTTCTTTTCTGATTTTTTCATTATCTGTTAAATTTTTCGTAGGTTTTTTTCTTCGATAAGGAAAAATTGTTTTTAATTCTTTCATTAAGTGAAATTCATCTAAAATATAAATTGCACCAATTTTATTAGCAAATTTTTGAATTCATGTCGCTCCATCGCCTGCCAACGTTAATTTACAATTTTCAATATTATAATTTTGATGTAAAAAATTTAAAAATTCTTTTTTATATTTTTTAATAAGATAATATTTATTTTTTACTGATTTCATTACAATAAAAATTTTTTTATCTCTTAAAACATTTTTATTTTTAGTGCTTTTTATTTCATCATATCCGGTATGAAAATACGCTACTCTAAACATATTTTTTTCTATTTTTTTATATTTTGTTAAATTACTAAAAGAATCATCAACTCCAGCATACAAATATGGTGTTTGAACATTGATTTTTTCGGTTTTTGTTTTTGAATGTTCTTTAAATAATTTAGCAAAATCAATTTCTTTATTAATGTTTGTAATTGACATATTAGATATCTTTAAATTCGGAAAAATATCCTTAATATCTCTTTGTCTTTTAGCACTATCCATTTCTTTTCAAATTGATATTTTAACACTTAAAATAATTGTTTGATTATTTTTTAATCCAATTGCTTTATTTAATAAAGTGGTTGTTTTAAATTTATTTACTTTATCATCATAATAACGAAATCTAGAAGCTTTAATTATAATATTGCCAAAGTGAGTTTTTATCATTTTATCTTTTTTTCCTCATAAAATAAAACCATTTTTACCATTACAATTTTGTTCTCTTAATTCTTGATCAAGGTTTTCATATTTTTCTTTCATTTTTTGTTTTCCTATGAAATTAACATCAATATTTACTTCTTCAACAAAGTTTATATCTTTTATCAAACTATTTAAAAACATATATTTTTCTCCTATAAATCATCATTTCATGATAGTAAAATTTTATACTGCTTCAAATAATTTGTCAGCAGTCAGAATCAGATTTTTTATTGAGAGAAAGAGAGAAATTAATTAACCTTTTTATCTTTTTTCTTTTATTTTTTACTAGTTATTTGTTGAATAACTTTATTGTTTTTTTATCATTTAGGCAGAGTTTACCTTAGGCATTGGTTTAGTTAATCACTTGTGAGTACGCTTCTGCCCCATGTAGTACTAATTAAATTAGTTGATTAACCTTACAGATATCCTCCCACTTCGTTTATTTTTTAGTGTTCCAGCTTGACCACTTTGTGAAATCTTACTATTTATAAAAAATAATTATTCTTTTTCAGAATAATTATCGGTTTCTTGTCTTTTGATTAATTCTATTTCAAGGTTTTTGATTTTTTGTAAAAGTAAATTTATCATTGTTTTATTTTGAATAGATTTGTAATTTGTATTTTCATACTCTCTTAATTGCATTTTTAAATTATTAATATTTGTTGTAATTTCTTCTGTTGTTAAATCAGCAAAGTCATTAGTTTCATTTTCTTTCATTTCTTTTTTGTTATTTTTAATATCATAAAAATATTCTTTATTGAAATTTATATATTCAATATCTTTTAATTGAAATGTGTTTGTTTTTTCTAATAAATTTAAATCTTTTCATAGCTTTAAAGTTATTTTCATTGGGTTATAGCGTGATATTTTAACAATTCCTTGTCCTTGTTTTAAATTTGCTAATTCACTAGTTAACATCAGGGGGTGACTTTTTAAATTTTTTGAAATACTAATATTGCTTTTATTTTCATTAATACTAATTTGTTCTATTGTTTTTGTTCCAAATAATTCACTATAATATTTTATTGTTTCTAAATCGTTGGTATGTAAGAAAATATGCATCCCACAGTTATTTAAAATAATTTTTGTTATTGTATCACCATAATTTAATTTTAATTGGTTAATATCTTGTAAAATAAATTGAAAAAATATGTTTCTGCTGCGAGAAATACTAACTCATTTTTCAATGTTGTTTATTTTTGTTAAATTAGCAAATTCATCTAAAATAAAATATACTGGTTTTTCTAGTTTTTGTCTTTAATTTTGTCGAAAACTCTTGATATTTATAAAATATACCTAAAATTAGGTATATTTTTAATATATGGAGGTAAATAATTAATGAAAAAAATAATTACANNKMA
>NZ_RXFZ02000143.1:0-2682 GCF_044714365.1 Spiroplasma sp. hy2 | reverse complement strand
TGTAATTCCATCATCAAATAAAATTGATATTAGTGGGATTAATAAATTAGATAAACCAACTATTCATGTTGACGATCCAACTCAAACAACAGCCGAACAATTAAAATCACAATTTAAAGCTGTCGTTTTAAAAGCAATTAAAGCCATAGATAGTTCTTTAACTGAGAATGATTATGATTACTTTATTGAAGCTAAGGGTGAAGATTGACCAATTAATATTACAAATGATAAAACTGTTGAAGTTCAAATTGAGGGTAAAAATAACGCTACTGGTCAAACAAACCCAATTGATGTAGTAATTAAAAATGCTTAATAAGATATGAACTTATTAATATTACGAGTTTTAACTTTATTAGCAGAGAACTTAGGCAATAATGTAGTAATAAATAAATTTGTTAATTTAATTAATAAAGTTAATAAATTTGCTTCATATTATGCTAATCCATTACAAAAAATTACAAATAAGATTGAAGATATTTATCAGTGGTTAAATCCTTTTACTTATTTAGATTTAATTAAAAAAGGTCATAAAAAAGAAATTCAACAAATATTAAGTCAATTAGAAAAAGATAATAATATTAAAAATAGAGAACAATTTAAAAATGAAAATTATCTAAATACTAATTGACAACCTTTAAATAGTAGTTGACTTGATAGTGGTATGTTTAATATTACAAATAAATTAACTTTAACAGGTAATTTAACTATTTTAATATATACAAAAACATCAAAACATCCGAAATTTTATGGACCTTATGTTTATCCTAGTGTTCCTGTTGAAATTTGAAAATTATTAAGTAATACTGTATCTAATGCTGGGACTTTATTTTGACGTTATTGATTAAGAAAATGATTACCTAGTCATTTAAGAAATTATATTAAAAAACGATTACCACAAACATTAAAAGAAAAATATTCCAAAGGGAACTACTAAATTAACATTACCAACAGTTCAAAAATTACAACAAATTAAAAAGTTTATTAATAATTTAAAGATTGGACATTTTAACTTTAATTTTGCTGGTGAAATTAATAATAAAAAATGATATCGAGAGCGAAAAAGTGATGTTAAAAATATTAAGAACTTATATAAAACACCAGTTAAAAATAAATTTTATCAGGCTAATAAATCTATTAAAGTAATTAATAAAACTAAAAGAAAAGTTAATAGTTATAAACCATCTAATTTAAAAAATAAATATCGTAATCAATTAAGGGGTGTTTTATATGGAAAATAATTTAAGTAATTTGTTATTTATAACAGTTGAAAATGTGAAAGAGAGTAAACTTTGACAACCTATTAATGATAGAAAACAATCTGCTTATAATGATAATTTAATTTATAATGCTATTTTAAAAACTAGTTTATGAATGGATAGATTATCAGGTGGAACAATTTCAGATAAAATAAATAAAAAAGAATTATTTCCATGAGTAAAAAAAGATAATACTGGTTTAATTGAATATAATAAATGATTAAGTTATATTCAATCTGCTTGTTTATTAGCAGTTATAAATTGATATTTACCAAAAGGAGTAAATGATTTAACTGGTAGTGCTTCATTTTCACAAGGTGGAGTTGCTTATTCTCAAACTAATGACCCTGAAGCAAATGAAAATATTACTCGTGATGTAAAAAATGCTTTAAAATTAGCCGGTGAAATAATTGATATTATATCTAGTAAAACAGTATCTAGACCTTATAATTATAGTTTAAATAATTATGCTCATTCATGAGAAGAAGAATATAAACATATTAGTAAAAAAACTTTTTATCCAACATTATTATTTTGATTAAAAGAACGATTACAAACAGATAATTCAATAAATATTACTTACCCAATTATTAATGATTTTTCTAAAATTGATTATAATGAATATATTAAATTAATAGTTCCATTTGATAATAACACGATTTATTATGAAGATAATGTCTGAAAAGCAAAACAAAGTGGTGATATTCCATCAGATGGTATTAAAGATAGTGATTTAAATAAAAATTATATTTATAAGCAAGATGGTAAATATATTGTAAAAACATCACAAGATTTATTAACTAATTATTATGATGCAACTGCCATTGATAATTTTTTATTAAATAAACAAGATAAATTAGTAAGTGGGACAAACATTAAAACTATTAATAGTAATTCATTATTAGGAAGTGGTGATATTTCAATTAGTGGTGGTAATGATTGAGAAGAAGTTGATACTGGTGATTTTAGAGTTGGTCAAATCGGATATAATATTCCTAATTTTGATAAAGAAAATTATATTTATAGAATTTGAGCCTCAGGAAAAGATAGTAAAGGAGATTTAAAGAGTCAAGGAATGTTGCAAACAAGGCGCAGTTTTACACAAACAATAGGTGTTATATATGATCAAATAGCTGTTAATAGTGCATGTTTAGCATTATCTATTAATCCTGATGGATTGATTAATATTGGAGTTAATGGTCCAGCAACATTTAAATCTTTGAGATTTGTGTTTATTGAAAGAAAAAAAGTAATTTAGGAAGGAATTAAATTAATGAAACAAGATAAAACAACTTGATTAAAAGGCGCTTTACCTTGAAATTGATTTAAAAAAGACCCTATTCCGACTTATAATTGAACTCATAAAGATATTAGAGAATGAGATAGAAAATATAAAATTCGTAGTTGGGTAGTTAGTTTTTATACA
>NZ_RXFZ02000142.1:0-2688 GCF_044714365.1 Spiroplasma sp. hy2 | reverse complement strand
ATWTAAATTGTACTATGAAGTGTAGCAGTTTATTTGTTATCATTATAACATCAATAAAATAAATGTTCAATATAATTTATTTTAAAAAAATTTAGTATTTTTGTCTTAAATTTATGAATTTTGGCACACTGAAAAATAAAATGATTAAAATTTTATAAGTAATTATATTTAAAAATTAAACATTTGTAGAAAAACTTCTTTTGAAGATAGTCAATGTAAAGTTTTTTTAAGTTTAGAGTTTATTATATTAGCAACTTCTTGATAATAATTTCTTGAATAAATACTTAAATCAATTCCTTTGGAAAATCAATGTCTAAAATCGCGAATTGCTCTTTCAACTTTGGGTTTTTGTGTTGGAGTTCCAGCATCACAAAAATATACTTTAGCATTTGTTATTTTTTCAATTTTTTCTCAATCAGCAAATTCTTTGCCTTGATCTGTTATTATTCCTTTACATCTATCTTTGAAAAATCTGTTAGAAAAAATTCGTTCTACTGCGTTTGTAACTTCTTTTGTTGTTTTTTCCTTTAATGGTTCAATGATTTTAAATTGGGTTAATTCTTCGATTAAAACTAAACAAACACTATTGTTTTTACCAACCATAGTATCCATTTGAAACCAACCAAATTCATATTTATCATGTTTTGCTTCTTCAATAGTTCTAAAATTTCTTATTTTTCCACGGTTATCAATTCTATTTTTTGTTTTATATTTTCTACCATGAAAATACAAATTATCTTTCTTGAAATTTAAAAATCCCAAATGAATATATTTATATAAAGTTTTAAAACATACCGGAAATTTAACACCAAACTCTTTTTCATATTTTTTACAGATTTGTTCTGGTGAATCATGAAATTTGTTATATTTTTCATCTAGTCATTCTAAAATATTTAGCAATAATGATGATTTTTTAAAACATTTTTGTCGTTTTTGTAAATAATCTTCGTGTGCTAATTTAGCGTCATATTCATTATCTTTTAACTTTTTTATTTCTCGTCTAATTGTATTGCGATTTTTATGCAATATTTTTGCTATTTTAGATATATTGGGTTTACCTTTTTTTCTTTTTAAAGAATCAAATTCTAATAAATCTTTTAACATTACTCTTTCTTTAAAAGTAAAATGATGCTTTGTTTTATCCATTTTAAAAAATCCTTTCTTTTATATACAAAACTAATTATATAGTTTTTTTGTTGTTTTGGGCGAGCGGTTGATTTTCTTAAATTTTTGTGATAAAATGACTTACAAGTTAAAAAAGATTTTGAGGTTCTTTCAAACAAATTTGGGAACCTTTATAAAATTCTTCGCTTAACGCTTAGAATTTTTCCCAAGTGTTTTGAAAAGTGTGGCAAAAGTTTTTTTAAACTTTAAGTTATTTTTCACAAAATTATGGAAATCACCGCGAGCCCAGATTAGTACAATATAATCACAATAATAATCATTTAAATAAATTCCTTTCTCAAATATGTTTAAAAAGTGCTTGTATATATATATATATATATATAATGTCAATAGATCTTGATAAAAAAGTTTCAAGATAAGAAAGGAAATTATATAAAATGAAAAAACTTTTAAGTTTATTAAGTGTATTAACTATTAGTGGAGCTGCTGTACCAACAACAATTGCCGCTAGTCCTTATCAAAAAGAAAAACAATTAAATAGTGATATTAATTATTTACAAACAAATAATTTAGAAACTTTAAATAGAAATAAAAGAAATAATTCAAATAACTTTAAATTATCAAAAACTTTAAATATTAATTATGATGTAAAAAAATATTTCAAAGAATTATGTTTAATTCTTAGTGAATTGGTTAAAAAGGGAGTAATTTTACCTGTTAATGATGAACAAAATGCCCCAATTTCTTGTAATACAAATTATTTTGTATTAAATAAAAATACTAGTTTTAATTATTTTATAGTGCCTATTATATTAGATGATAGTAGACATCTAGAATTAGTTTTTAGAACTTCTGATTTATATCTACAAGGTTTTGTAAATAATATAGAAAATAATAATCACACAGAAAGACATTATTGATTTTTTGATGATGCTTTAATACAAAATATCAATGATGTAGTAGAAAATCATAATTTAGGTTTTGATTCAAACTATAATACGCTTTTGCCTTCCGATGAAGCAAATATTAGTTGAACAGGAATACAAGATGCATTTTTTCAACTTACTAATGTAGGAACAAACAGACCACCAGCAATTGGAATTATTAGAGGTTCTTTGGCGCGTGTTATTTTAGCAACTTCAGAAAGTATTCGTTTTAGACAAGTACGAGATAATATAATAGAAAATTATGATACTCAATCACCAACTAGTAGTTGAGGAAATTATCGAAGTATTATAACAAATTGAGGTTCTATAACACAAAATGCTATAAATCATTTAAATGAAAATGGAAATTTAAATGACTTTGTAAACATAGGAAGAATTCTTATCTTTTCAATAGCTATGTATAATCAATTAAATGGTTGTGGAAATATTAATAATTTAAATAAAAGAAATTTAAGCACAGAAACTTGTATTGAAGAAAATAATATATATTGAAATAATTTTTATCATTTAAATTTATTAGGATGAGGAAATAAAAAAATTACATTACCAAACAATGTTAAAGTAACATCAATCAAGGTTTTACAAAAAGATAGTTCTGAAAATAACAACCTTARAR
>NZ_RXFZ02000141.1:0-2706 GCF_044714365.1 Spiroplasma sp. hy2 | reverse complement strand
CAAATGCTTCTTATGAACAAATGATATATATCAGAGAAATTAAATTAACTGAATTTATTATTAAGTTAATTAAATATGATAATGCTGTTTTAAATAGTAGAACATTTAATATTAGACATATTGATGAATTAATTGTTGATGTTCGCTTACCCGTAAATGCTAATTTAAACAAACAATTAAATAACAAAGAAACTATTATCAATATGTCTAATGAAGAAGGGGAACAAGAATAATGTTAAAACCATCTGAAAAAATGTTAGCACAATTAGCAGAAAATGATGAACCAATTGATTATTCAATTGATAGTATTCCATTAGATTTTGCCAATCAATCGCAGTACAGCGACCCCGATTTAGAACAGTTATTTACCGAAGACCGCGCAAGAACCTTATACATTTATAAAATTAATAATCTTGTTAAGACAAAGCAAAAACCAATCTTAAATTACTCTCAAAATAGCGTTAAAATCGGTTTTATTGATAAAGATGAATATATTAAAATAACTGGTTATGAAATTAGCGATTTTAATTTTAAATTACAAATACAGCAAAACACCACAATCCAAGATAATAGCACAAGTTATATAATTATTGATGAAAAAGATATTTTAATTAATGATATTTCAAAACAAGATAAATTATTTTTAGAATCTTATGATTTAAAAATAGTATCTATTAATGAACCAATTAGTGAAGACAACAAAAATGAATGTTATATCATTGAAGAATATAAGCGCCCGTATTCACCTGACGGTGTTAATATTATTAAATCTACGCATTTAGTTAAAATAACTGACTTTAAATGAAAAAATCAAAATAGTATTCATTTAGTATTACAAAAATCATTACCCGAAGATACTGTCTTTACTGGAATTGAAATCAAATACCCTAAATCAATGTTATTTGGTAATATTAAATGTTGGGGCAATGTCAATGGTGTTTATTCTTATCCACAATCTATTATTCAAAACGCAAGTTTAGTACCTTTATTATCAATGCCGATTGAAACAAACCCTAATGTACGAATATTTCAGTATTGATTTACCGAAAGTTTTTTACCATGAAGTATTGCAAAAGAATATATAAAAGGAGAAGATATTTTAAATTTAGTAACCAAAAATGATTTAGAAAAAGTTTTATTAAATTATTTAACATATCGTTATAATTACGATAGAAAATTTCAAGGAGCAAAATACGATGAAAAAGGTAATCCTAGCAATAAAGCAGCTGAACTACGCCAAAAATTTGAAGGACAAAAACCAGAAAACGTCATTGATGGATTATTTGAAAACTGAAAATTAGATAATCCAAGTGAATTACATAAAACATATGTAAAAAGAATTAAACAAATTATATACATGTTATCAAATTATACATATAGTAAATATGCCATTAATAAAGGTTATAATGATGACATTAAATTATTTTCTCCTTATTATTTCGAATTAATTTCTAATCCAAGAGAAGTAGAAACTGGCTATTGAGAATTTGAACATTGTAAAGTTGGATTAAATTCATTATATTTTAATTTTAATAGTAGTGGTCCTGTTCCTCCAGAACCAATTAATTTCTGAATGGAAGTTTATGCAAATGATAAACCATTTATTATTGTTGATAATAAATATTATTTTGTTGTATGACGAGGTAATGAAAATAATGATTGACGCATTGTTAAATTTAAACATTTTGAACAAAAAGAAAAAATTTTAGATAAGTATGATAAATATGAACTTAAAACATCACATTTTGGTGGTGATTTATTTATTTATAAAAATGGATTTGTAAGTTATGATTGAAATAAAGATAATGGAACTTATTTTAAATCAGTTTATCGTTGAAATAGTCACAATGAGCCCAATTTACCAATTATTGATTTAAAAACAGGACAAATTACAGACTGAAATTTAAAAAATAAAAATAATATCAGCAACAATGATGATAAGATTAAAGCAACCGTTAAAAACAAAGATATCTCAGAAAATCCTATTTATCAATTAGAAGCAAATTATTTTAATTGATTATCAATAACAAATGAATTAGAAACAAATAATATACCCTCTCTTATTCCGGCAGAAATTAAATTATCTGATGGAGAATATGGCAAATATTTAACTAATTTAATTGTTTCTAATGATAAATTAGAAGAATACTTAAACTATTTTTCGCAATGATATAGCTTACTTTATTCTAAAGCAGTTTGAATTAGTACAATTCAAAATTTAGTTGATGATAGAGTTAAAATAACTTTTGATAAAAAATTATTTAATTTAAATCAAATTGAAATATCTGGAATATGAAATTATGGAAACTATGATATCAGAATTTTTATTGAAAAACAAAATGAAAAAATTATTCAAAGAAAAGATATAAACTTAGAACTAATTCAAAATACTCCAATCGGAACTAAAGTCAGCGGAAAAGATAGAAATACATACTTGCAATTAATAGAATTTAATATCTGATATCTTTGAAAAAATGGTGTTGAAGATGAAAAATCATATTCAAATATTGATTTTACAGTTTATAAAGTGCTACACTTCATAGTACAATTTACATTTTAAATACATCTTCTATGCTATCTATAATAATTGCAAATTATAAATTAGACTTCTTGCATAACCTATTAAAATAATTGTAAATATTTTTAAAAAGATACTAATAGCAAATTATAATTTTAATTAATTATGTCTTTTATTTAAAAATTTAT
>NZ_RXFZ02000140.1:0-2714 GCF_044714365.1 Spiroplasma sp. hy2 | reverse complement strand
TTTTATGGCTTATTTTAGTTAATTAATTACTAAAATAACTATTAAGCTTAAAAATAAGGTTTTCATTCATATAAAAAGTGCTACATTTGCATTTACAATTTACAATTATTAAAAAATATAGAAGAAGATTGAAATAAGCAACAACAAAAATATAGTGAAGCACAAAAATCAACTTTTAAAGATTTTTGTAATAAACACAATACTTACATAGAGGTTGTTTTGCCAGCAACAAGACAAGAATGATTTGAAAAAATGGGAATATGTCAATTTACAGATATTCAAGTATGGGACAAAAAAACAGATACGCGTAAAATGGGACAATTAATTCCTGAAAGTATAAATTATTATAAATTAAATGAATGAGTTAATATTGAAATAAATTTTATGAAACAATGAATGAAAAATAATCTTAAAACAGATATGGGGTATTTATATTCAGCAGTTCACATGGACGAGACAACACCCCATATTCATTTTGGTTTTATTCCAATTAGTAAAGTTTTTTCAAAAAAACTCAATGAAGAAAGATACATAATTAGTAATAATCGTATTTTTGGGGGAAAAAAACAACTACAAAAATTTAATAATTATCATGCTAATTATTTAACAAAAGCAGGTTATGAAATAGAACCTGGTGAAATTGGTGGTAAAGGTAGTTATAATGCAATTAATTTTCGGCAAGTTAAAGAATTTGAACGAAATAAATTAGAAAATGAAATTAATAATCTATTTGATGAGTACAGATCTACCAAAGACAATGTTAAAGAATTTAACAAAATTAAAAGCATCAGTGATGACTATGATGGTTTAATTTATGAAATTAAACAATATTTAAAATATGAAAATAATTTTACAAATTATGAAATAAACCAATTAACTAAATATTTAGATTTAGCAGAAAAAATGAAATATTACAAAATTATCACCACCATTCCTAGTGCAAAAGAATCAGATTTTAAAAATATGAGTTTAATTGAACAAGAATTTAATGAAATGGTTTTTAAAATTAATCCAATTATGCAAAAAGGTTATGATTTGGTGAGCAGTCTAGAAAGAGAGCTATAAAAATATGTGAAATAAAATTAAAAAGAAAAAAAATAACTTTATTAATTGGTTTATGTTTTATTCCAATTATTTTTATTTTTTGTTTAACATTATTTGGAATAATTGTTTCAATATATATAAACTGAAATACAATGGCAAAACTCATTACCGAAATTAAACAATTTAAAATATTATCATGATGAAATTATGCAATTAAAAATCAATATGGATTATTAATAACAATTTGACTAAGTTTGGGTTTTTATTGCTGATTTTTTTATTTTGTTTTATTTAGTAAAGTAAATAATAAAGAAACTGCAATTAAAACAACTGATAAAATAGATTTTGGGGATAGTAAATGATTAAGCATAAAAGAAATTGATGATATTAGTGATAAAGTTAATATCAAAGATAATTATAAAAATACTGGTTTCGTTTTTATTGTGTAAATTGTAAATGCAAATGTAGCACTTTTTATATGAATGAAAACCTTATTTTTAAGCTTAATAGTTATTTTGGTAATTAATTAACTAAAGTAAGCCATAAAATAAAAGATATTTTTGCTTTAATTTTTATAAAAAATCTTTACAAATTTAAAAAGCTTGATTTTACAATTTATAAAGTGCTACACTTCATAGTACAATTTACATTGTAAAAAAATCAAAAAAGATTTATTGTTTAATTTAAAAAACAATATTCATGGTGTTATTGTTGGTTCAACAGCAAGCGGAAAAACACAAGGAATAGTATTACCAACAATTTATTTAAACGGAAAATCAACATCTAAACCAAACATGATTGTAACCGATCCCAAGGGAGAATTATATAATTTAACCAGTGGATTTTTAGCAGAAAATGGTTATAAAATAAAAGTTATTGATTTTCGTAATTTAGAAAAAGGAAATACTTGAAACCCACTAAAAATAATTTACGACGACTTTATTAAAATGTTAATGACCAATAACGAAAAAGAAAAAATAAAGTGAAGAATAAAATACCAAGATAAAATTAGAACACTTAGTCGGATGTTAATTAACAAAAATCCTGAAGATGAATTTTGGAATGATTCAACAAGTATGATTATTCAAGGAATTATTTTGGCAATATTAGAAGATTATGAAGATAAAATAAACAAAAATAATTTAACAACAGAAATCGAAGAAATTTTAAACCAAGAATTATTTTTTAACAAATTTAACATGGCATCGGTGGCAGCAATAGCTAGTTTTAAAAAAGATTTAGTTGAATGACTAAATAATAGAAAAAATACCAGCATTGCCAAAATAACCGCAAGCCAAGTTTTGATTGATAACAAAGAAAATCGGACACTAGATGCTATTTTAATGACTGTTGCAAAAAGTTTAGAAATATTTAACAATGATTTTATTCGTAATTTAACATCCAAAAATGATATTAATTACAATGATTTTATCGAATATCCAACAGTTTTATACATCATATTTAGTGACGAAAATGATAATTACTATAAATTAATAGCAATATTAATTAGTCAAATTTATCAATTTTTAACAAATAAAGCAAGTGAAATAATCGAACAAAAACCTTTAATTTTGTCGAAAACTCTTGATGAAATAAAAAAAAATCATCAATATGACAATTTGAAAACTAATTTTGTGTAAGATTATGATTTTGCTTTAAATTTTTTAWAT
>NZ_RXFZ02000139.1:0-2732 GCF_044714365.1 Spiroplasma sp. hy2 | reverse complement strand
AWTMTTTTTCCATTTTCTTTTGATGTTTTTATATCATTTTTAAATTTTGTAATTCTTCAATTTTCACTTGAATTACTGTGTCATACTACATAATATCATTTATTATCAACAGTATTAAATACTTTTTCTTGTGGTGCTATTCATTCTAAAATATTTCCATTTATATTTATATTATTTTTTTCTTTTAAATTTTCTAATTCTTTTTCGTTATATTGTGGTTTATTACAAGCAACTAAACTGGTTGTACTTGTTCCTATTAAAGTGATTGTTCCTAAAATAGATAATATTTTTTTCATATTTATCTTTTTTTGTTAATTTAACTAAAAATGGAAATAAATTACTAGTTTATTTCCATAAATTAACTATGAATAATAAATTTATTAATTAAATTCATTAGCTAAAGAACAACCGGCAGAAACAATACTAAAAATAGAGGAAGCCACTTTACCAACAACAGGAATAAAACCACTAGCTATTGAAGCAGCATTTGTCACAGAACCACATAAAGATAATGGAGATAAAGAACTTAATTTTTCAACATCGTTTTTTAATTTATTTAAACCATATTCTAAATTTGCAACTTTACTATATAGTTTTTTTATATGCTTATGATCAATTATAGTATAAACTATATGTTTTAAATTAATAATTTTATCTCTAAAATTATCTAAAATATTATTAATTTCAACTTTTTTTAAAGCTTGTCCGCGTTCATCATTGCCGTATTTATTTAATTCATTTTTAAATTTATTTTCAGTATTTTTTATAAAATCTTTAAAATTTTCATTCCAATCATCCAATAAATCAACATAATTATTGTCATCTTGTATTAATTTAATTCCTGACCCTATGTTAAGATATAATTGACCACCAGAAGAGCTTGTGGTAATATATGCTTTTTGTAATATTAAAATTTGTAAATGTCATTCTTCATTTTCTAAATAATATGTTAATCCAAATTTTTGATTAGCATCAAGTCCAGCAAACCCATCTCTTTCACTAATAGATTGCAATTCTAAATTTGCAATTCTATCAATATTTCCATCTGGGAAATAATTATATTCATCTGCTTTTTCATTTCACATTATATCTATAATTTCTTTATTATTTAAAATACCATTAATTGTCTTTCCTATCCAACTAGTCACACTCTTACTTCCCGTTCCCCATTCTATAGAAGATGCAAAATCTGTATCTGTAATAAAATAAATTTTATTATAAATTATAGGATTTATTTTACCAAGATTAAAATTATATATTTTTTTATATATGTGTTCTTTTGGTTTAAGATCTGATAGGAAAAAACCTGTAGAAGGAAAATAATTTATAACTTTTTCATCTTTATTATTAAAATAAAAAGTTAATGTATTTTTTTCTATTTTTTTATCTTTTAATACTACTAAATCTTGATTAATTTCTCTTTTACTTCTGTTTAATTTTTTTGAATTATTAATAGTTTCTTCTTTTTGATAAGGACTAGCGGCAATTGTTGTTGGTACAGCAGTTCCACTAATAGTTAATACACTCAATAAACTTAAAAGTTTTTTCATTATTGTATTTCTCCTTTTCTTAATCTTGAAATTTTTTATCAAGATTTACCTTCAGTATATATATATATATATATATATANACAAGCAAAATTAGGAATTATTTTAAAATTTCATCTTGTTAAATACCCCTTATTACGCGTTTTAAAGGCTAAATTAGCAATCAAGCATATTAAGTTTAGTTTTATTATATAAAAAGTATTGTATTTATAAACTATAGGTATATAATTAATGTAAGTTTTAATCTTTTTGTATCAAAAAAGAGTTTATGCTGACTTGTTAATCGAACAAGGATAAAAAAAGAGGAGTTTATAAAATGGCACTTACAAAAGAACAATTAATCGAACAGGGTTTAAGTGAAGAGATTGCAGAAAATATCTTAAATCAGTTTAATAATGAAGCAAAGCAAATTAGAGAAAGTGTGCAAAAACGCGAAGATGTTATATCCAAAGAAGACTTTATTAAATTATCTAATGAATTAGATGAATTAAAAGCATTTAAAGATGTTCCATCTACTAAAATTGAAGATATTAAAACTAATTTAAATAAAGTTAGTGGTAGTTCTTTAACTGAAAAAATGCAAACTTTAAAAGAATTAAAACCTGATTTGTTTGTTGAAGAACAACTATCAGTTTCACCTGGTAATTTAATTAAAGATATGATTGAAAAATCGGTTGAAAATAAAAATGATGAAATTGAAACTATTAAAGAAAAAGGAGCATATACTCCTGAGGAAATTAAAAAATTAACTGATTATACACTTAAAAACCTTAGATAATAAGGGAGTGAAATTATGGCAACAATTAATTTGCCACAAGTACCTTTTACATTGCAAGGTAATACAACAGGTCAAAAAGCCTATGTTGATATGGTTAATGCTTTATTGCGTGGACCTTTATATAATGAATATGCAAGTATTATGCAGTATGCTACTGCAACCGCAGAACAAGTTGCTTGATTACCTAATGCAGGACAAGCACTATATAATTTAACTCATCGTGTGGTATGACAAGATGATTATTCATTACCAAATGGTGGAACAACTCAAACAATGGGATTAACAAGAATTCCAGTTCCGATTGATAAGAGATTTAATTTAAAATTAATGAATGAGGCTTTTGACTTAGCATTAATAGAACAAAATATTAAAAATGGTGTTATTGCTGATGCTATTTCTAGTGTTGT
>NZ_RXFZ02000138.1:0-2739 GCF_044714365.1 Spiroplasma sp. hy2 | reverse complement strand
TYTAATTATTTTTTTCATTAATTATTTACCTCCATATATTAAAAATATACCTAATTTTAGGTATATTTTATAAATATCAAGAGTTTTCGACAAAATTAAAGAATTTATGTGCTATTTTTAAAACAATGGGAAACCAACTAGTTGTTTAACTAAAACCAAAATAGAACCAATTAAGCAAAAGAAACATAATAAAAATAAAATTAAATACTTATTTTTTTGAAAAGCAACTCGAATTGTTACCTTCTGTTTAACCGCAAAATTATCATTTTTAGTATTATGGCGTGTTTTATACCATTGTCTTCAATATCAAAATTCACTAATAATTGATAATGCCGTAAAAATAACAACAAAAGCAATTAAAACTGGTAATGGAAGGTCAATTACTGCATACGTATTTAGATTTATCATTTAAACCACCTATTTTAATAAAAAATAACACTATATAGTGTTATTTTATCAAAATTTTAGACTTCTAAAGCATTTTTTGTTCTTTTTTCAACTAAAGCCAAAACTTCATCACCTGTTTGGCATTCTAATGCTTCTGTTACTAATTGTTCCATTGCCGAAACTTCTAATTTGCTAATAATACGACGCGCATTTAAAATACTTGTGGCAGACATTGAAAAGTAATCTAATTTCATTCCCATTAAAAGCGGAATTGTTTGTTCCTCTCCAGCCATTTCACCACACATTCCAACCCATTTTCCTTCTTTATGGGCACCATCAATAATTGTTTTAATTAAACGTAAAACAGATGGATTATATGGTTGGTATAAATATGCCACAAATTGGCTCATTCGATCAGCTGCCATTGTATATTGAATTAAATCATTAGTTCCAATTGAAAAGAAATCAGCGTGTTTTGCAAACTGATCAGCTAACATTGCTGCTGCTGGAATTTCCATCATCATTCCAATTTCAATATTATCTGCCACTTTATGTCCTTCTTTAAGTAAAATTGCTTTTTCTTCTAAGGTAATTTTTTTTGCAGTTTTAAATTCATCAACTGTCGCAATCATTGGAAACATAATACCAGCTTTCCCATGCACACTAGCACGTAATAAAGCACGTAATTGTGTTCGAAAAACATCTGTTTTATCTAAACAAAGGCGAATCGCACGATATCCTAAAAATGGGTTCATTTCTTCTGGAAATTTAAAATATGATAATTTTTTATCACCACCAATATCCAATGTTCGAATAATCACTGGGCGCCCTTGCATTCCTTCCAAAACACCTTTATAAGCTTCATATTGCTCATCTTCAGTTGGGAAATGGTCATTATCCATATATAAGAACTCACTTCTAAATAATCCAATTCCTTGCCCACCATTATCCAAAACACCTTGAACATCTTTTGGTGCTCCAATATTTCCTTCTAAAACAAATTTTTGATATCCATCTTTTGAAACTGTTGGTTTATCTTTAAATGCCAATAGTTCTTGTTGCAATTGTAAAAATTTTTCTTTTTCTGTTGTCCAAGTTTTAATCTCCACCGATGTTGGATTTAAGATAACTTCTCCTGTTGTTCCATTAATCATAATTATTTCATGATGGTTTGCTTGTTTTGTAATATCTTTTAATCCTAAGACAGCTGGAATTTCTAGACTACGGGCCATAATTGCAGCATGACTAGTACGCCCCCCCATATCACAACTAAATCCTTTCACAAATTTAGGATTTAACTGCGCTGTTTGTGAAGGTGTTAAATCTTCAGCAACAATAATAACTTCTTCACTAATAGTTGCTAAATCTAAGACCGGAACATTTAAAATATACTTAATTAAACGATCAGTTACATCTTTAACATCAGCTGCACGCTCTTTAAAATATGGATCATCCATACTTGCAAACATTGTAATAAACTTTTGAGCAACAGTATGAATTGCATATGCTGCATTATTGTTATTACTCTTAACGATATTTTTTGCTTCATCAATCATTGCTGGATCACGCAAAATTTCCTTATGTGCTTCAAAAATTGCTGCTTTTTCCGCTCCTAATTTGTCTAAGGCAATCTTTTGTAGTTTTTCAATATCTGTGTTTGCCTTTTGCATTGCTGCTTCTAGTATTTTAATTTCTTTTGCCGAATCAGAAACCGTATTATTCGAAATTTCATATTTTGGTTCTTCTAATTTAAAAACTTTGGCAATTGCAATTCCATTGCTGGCACCTATCCCGTGCAGTTTTTTTGACATAATAAAAAATCCTCACTTCTCTTTCTACTAAAACTATTATATACCGAAAACTGGAAAATTGTTGCATTTTAACTAGACTTTTTGTTATAAGACATTATTTTCTGTAAAAAACAATAAATTTAAGTAACTATTTTATTTTTTTATTTTATAAAATTAAAAAACATTATTATACTCGTGGAAGATTATATCAACGAGTTTGCATAATTCCGTTAATAAAAATCCGATATCAATAAAATCCAATTAATAAAGTACCTTGTTTAAAATTTAAATTTTTTATTGTATTAATTCTCATTCGTTGAATTTTTTTAATACTATAAATAGCAAACCAAGTTGAATTATAAACAAAAGCATAATCTGGAATTAATTCACTTAAATCAATGTTTTTGCTCAATGCTTGATATTTTTTTCTACACGAAAAATAAATAACTTATTAGACTTCTTGCATAACCTATTAAAATAATTGTAAATATTTTTAAAAAGATACTAATAGCAAATTATAATTTTAATTAATTATGTCTTTTATTTAAAAATTTAATNNYTT
>NZ_RXFZ02000137.1:0-2741 GCF_044714365.1 Spiroplasma sp. hy2 | reverse complement strand
GTRTTGTGWAWAGTACGGTGGTGCTATTCTCTTTTTTGTTAAAAAGAGAATTCAGAAAGGAATATATGCAATGAAAAAATTACTAAGCTTATTAACTATAACTACGCTGACAGCGAGCGTTCCCGCTCCGTTGCTTGCCAATGCAACTCTAGAAAGAACAAAACGGGATCTTACTACAACTACCAGAGATGTTACAACTGGGTTTGATGTAAGTGTAATTTCTATATTAAACAAATGAAACAAAGTTGATAATAATAGAGAAAACGAGTTTTCAAAACCAAACAATAAATGATATTTTTATATTCGAGTGATTGATAAATATAAATGTGAAAAAGTTTATTTTGATAGTAATTTTATAAAAAATCAAAATACATATTGACAACATTTAAAATATGGAATTAATTTTCCTGTTTATCGTTGGGATGATGTTGGTGAACCGGAAACACCAATAATTGACAGCAACGGAAATGTTACAGATTGAAATTTAAAAATAAAAGATAATTATTTATTTCAACAAGGAATTTTGTTTTCACTTGTTGATGATTCTAAAACAGCAAAATGATCTAACAACGGAATGCGTTTGACAGTTGACGGGGAAACAAATATCAATATTGATAACCCAAATGTTACAGAAGTTTTATGAAATGGTGTTAAACAAAATATGTTGGGTGGTAAAGTAAATATCAATGTTAAACCTGAAACTAGTGAAAAGACCCATAAATTAGTTATCAAATATGATATTCGTGGAACAAAATACACGAGCGAAGACATTGATGTTGTTATGGCGGCAAAAATAGAACCGCCAAAACCAATTGTTAAAGAAAATTTAAGCGATGTGATTAAATTTGGTAATGAGAATAATTTAGAAAATATCATTAATAATAACGATGATACTATTTTCGCTGCTGTTAATCAAAAAAACGGCAATGTCATTGATGATTTTTCGCAAATTGAAATAACAAATAAAGATAATCATTCTGCAACATTAACCGCAAAACCAGATAGCAAGAGTTACAAAGGTTCAGTGATAGTTAAATACAATTTTATTCCCACAGCGGTGGTAAAAGTAAAAATTAATTTAACATCTTCGGCAAGTGGTGTTCAAATAGAGAAAAATTATTTGGCACAACTTGACAATACTAAAATGACAAACAAGGTTGATACATTTTATTATGCGAATGGAAAAAGTACTATTAAAATCAAACAACCATCAACTGACAATGTTATAACTGGAAAAGTATATGGTTGTGATGAGCAATGAAATAAAACATCACAATCAAATGTTATTGACCCAATAAATGGCTTAGAGATTGATAAAGGGCAATATGGTTCGGTTGATGGTCGTTATTTAGTTGAGTTGCAACATCAAGATTTACCAACGCATAAAAAAACTATTTATCTGCAAGTATCAGAAAAACAATCGGTAGAACATTATTGAAATACTGATAATGGAAAACAATTTGAACAGTGAGCAGAAGATAATGGATATAAAAATATCCGCGGTTATAGTGAAAATCAACTAAATGAGTTGTTTGAGTTATCGAAGACTTGAAAACAAAGTTTAGCACATTTAGATTTAAAGTTAGATGAATTTGTTGTTACTAACATTAAAAATGTGACCCAAGATGAAATTAATGCCTATAAAACAAAACTGCTTGCTAGTGTAAAATCTCAAGTTGAAAAGTATGCTCCGAATGTTGTAGAAAACACTGACTATGTTATCGGCGTTGATAATCTTATTGCTGGTGATTGAACGACGAGCAAAGATGTCAAGGTTCAAGCAGTCGATGGTAGTACAAAATTGCTAAGTTTTACTACCAAAACTATTTCAATACAGCAAAAAGATCAACCAATATCCTCAATTCCAAATCCAGAACCGATAACTAACAATAATAAAAAAGGACTAGCTGGTTGGGCAATTGTTGGTATTGTTGTTGGGTCGCTGGCGGGTCTTGCTCTTCTTGGGTGGTTGTTTAAACGGTTTGTGGTTGACCCGTTTATTTTAAAACCAATCCGCGAGAAAAAAGAAAAAGCCTTTGTTGCAAAAACAGAAAAAGATATTGTACAAATGAAAATAGATGATGAAGAATGAGAAGCAAAACAAAAAGGTGATAAATAATGATGACTTTCTTAGCTACAAGTGGCGCAACTAGCTTACAAGAAATTGGCAATAAAATAATTTCCGTTGGAATGCCAATTCTAATCGGGTTAGCAATAACAATTGGCATTGTTGAACAAAAGAAAAAAGCAAAGAAAATAGCGCAAGAATTTAACCAAATTTCACAAGATAATTTGGTTAAATTAAACAAAAACTTTGGCTTAATAAAATCAAATTTATCTCAACACACTATCCTTGTTGACAACTACTGATAGTGGTAAAACAACGACATTAATGCAAATTGTAAAAGAATTAAGGTTTAAATTTCGTGAAACCATAATTATTATGATGGTAAAGGGGATATTGATTTAATTGATAAAGTTAAACAACTAGACCCTAATGCTTTTATTTGAGAAATTGGTGGATCAACGGAATATAGCCCTTTTACAAACAAAAATAAAGTTATTTTAGCTGATAAGGTAATGTCTTTATTTGATTTTTCTGAACCATATTATCAAAATCTAGCTCATAATTATTTATTAGACTTCTTGCATAACCTAGTTATTTTAAAATTCCTATAAAATATATTTAAAATAGAAATTATAGGAATCTAAAATTATGAAATTTGATAAATTTGATTTTA
>NZ_RXFZ02000136.1:0-2761 GCF_044714365.1 Spiroplasma sp. hy2 | reverse complement strand
AAATTATATTCTTTAATATATTTACGATAATTTCGTAAAACATAAATACTGGGGTCATTATCGTTATATTCAAAACCGTAGTATTCAAGTTCAAATAAATCAGGTCGCTCTTCTTTATTTGCTAAAACAAGTTTTTTATTAATATCAGGTATTTTATTTCATACAGAACCCATTGTTAATCGTAAATTAAAAATACCCAAACCATTAAATGCTTGTTTGTTTTCTGAATATACTTGGTTGTGTTCTTTTAAAATATTTTTAATTCTTTCATTTAAGGGTAAATATGGGGTTACAAATTTTTCATAAAATACATGGTATTTATCAAAAGGATTAAAAGTAAATTGATTAGAATATGTTTTATGAAAATATGTTGTTACTGTTATATGTTGTTTTGCTATGTTATCTCATTCTTGAAATGTCCAAGATAATTCTTTTACAGGAATAGGATTATCTAGATTATATTGTTCATTATTATTTTCATCGGTATATTTTTCATAAGATACTTTTAAACTTTTAGAACGAAACATTGAAACTCTTAAATTATTATATCTTTTATCTAATTCTTTATCAGTTAAGATTTCTTTTTCTTCGGCATGTATCATTTCATCTGTTCACGCCGATATAATACCGCTACCTTTACCAACTTTACCCATAATTTTATTGCCATTAGCATAACCCGCAAAAGCAATGCGAACACCACTAGGAAAAACAATCTCGCCGCCTTCTTTAACATTTTTAGGTCAAACAATACCATTTTCATTGTCGGGTCCTATATCAATCCCATATTTATCATATAGATAATTACAGACATTAATTGTATCGCCAAATGTAGTATCTTCGTGGGTGTTGGCATATCTTCGTAAAATATTAGATGAAGCATCTATAAAATTACAAGCAAAAAATAATTTTTCTGCTAAATGATTTCATGTTTTATTAGTACCACGCCCCGCTGAAACAAACTTAAAAAAAGTTGGCGAAGTAAAATATCGGGCATAACTATCACCAACAAATTCTTTAAATACTTCTCAATCAAAACCAAAATTATAGTCACTAAAATTTAAATCATATTTTTTATTTAAATGTTCATAACTAGTAATTCGTTTTTTGTTATTAATTTTTGTAAAATCTTGCATTTTTAATTAACCTCCTTTTTTTGATAAAATTATTTGAAGTATTAAGTATTGTAATTTAAAAAAATTGTTTAATTACGAAAGGAAATTATAAAATGGAATTAAAACAAAATTTATTAGGAAATTATAAAGAAAATAAAATAATAGAAACAAACAATGAAGTTAAAAATTTATTTATTAATAAAGATAATGAGATATTTAAATTATATCAACAAGGACAAATATTACAAGGATATAAGGTGATATCAAAATTGCCAAAAACAATTAAAACAGAATATGGAGATTTTCCTATTAAAAGAAGATTATATGTTAAATATGATGAAGAAAAAAAAGAAAATATAAATCGTTATCCTTTAGATGAAGAATTAGGCTTAAAAAAATATGAAAGAATCGAAATAAATTTAAAAGATAAATATATGTCTTTTATGGGCGATGGAAAAAGATATAAAGATATTTTGCATACAACAGAGAATGCAAATATTAGCGAAAGAACAATATCTAATATTTTTAAAAATGCCGATTTAGAAAAACTTGACTATATAAGCAACAAAAATAACAATAAAATTAAAATTCCAAATAATGTTTTATATATTCAAATTGACGGAGCTTTTGAACCAATGCGAGAAAATAAAAAAAGAGTTGAAAATAAAATATTTCTTGCTACTATGCATGTTGGTGTTGATAAAGAAAAGTCAACAAAAACCAAAATAAAAATGAAAAAGAAAAAAGGAGTTTTCCAAATGATGAATAAAAATCATAAGAATAAAAATAATAAATCTAATATTGATAATTTTATTGATAAAATTTTTAAATTAATGGATACTTATGATATTAATGAAAATACTAAAATATTAATATTAAGTGATGGTGAAAAACAAATTAAAAAAATTTATAGAGCAGTAAAAGCAAAATATAAAAATAACAAGGTATCATATAGCTTAGATAAATTTCATCTTACAAGTATATTTAAAAAAATATATCCTTTTCAAAATAAAAATAAGGAAAATAGAGAAGCATATCATAAAGCTGTTGATTATTTTTTTAATGGTAAATATGAAGAATTATTACAGTGTTTAGAAGATAGTAAATTTTTTATAAGCGATTCTAAATTAGATTTTTTGAATAAAGCTATTAGATTAATTAAAAATAATAAAGAAGGTATTGAAAACCAAACATTAGAATATAATATTGGTTGTCATGTTGAAGGTGATGTATCGCATTATATTAAGGCTGTTAAAGGGCGGGGTGCGAAAATATATTGTAAAGAAACATTTATCAATATGTTAATTGCTTCAATGTTAAGACTTAATAATCAAATTAATGATGAGAAAGTTGATAAAAATAATAAAGAAAAAATTGAATTTAATATACTTAATTTAAATCAATTTCAAAATCAATTTTTATCTTTATAAAAAAAAATAAAAACCTTTTAAAATTAGCAATAACTTTAAAAAGTATTTTTTAGTGTGTCAAATTTTATAAATTTATAAATTATTTATTCAACTAAAAATTATATTTTTAAAAAAAGTTGAATTTTTTATAAATTTTGTTATCATTTAATTATAAGCGAAACTTAATTTGTTTCTAATTACTTAATTTTATTAAAAACCTAAGAATAATGAATACTAYYA
>NZ_RXFZ02000135.1:0-2769 GCF_044714365.1 Spiroplasma sp. hy2 | reverse complement strand
ATWTTAAATTTTTAAATAAAAGACATAATTAATTAAAATTATAATTTGCTATTAGTATCTTTTTAAAAATATTTACAATTATTTTAATAGGTTATGCAAGAAGTCTACTTAACATTTGGAATCCTACTCCTGTTTCTTGAATTTGACTATTATTCTTTTTCAATAATTCAGGTCGGCAATTCTTATAACTTAATTTTACTTGTTTCTTAACTGGGTCATAGTCTAGTACCTCTACTTCAACATTGTCACCAATATTAACAAATTCTTTGATATCTCTTACATAGTAATCTGAAATCTCACTAATGTGGATTAATCCAGCAGCATTTTTTAATTCACAAAATGCACCAAACGGAGTAATGTTTGTAACTTTTGCAAGAACTTTACTTCCTTTTACATACATAATTCGTCACATCCCCTTTCTGAAACTGTACTAATTATACCGCTAGAACTATGAAAATCATTTTCTAAATAATAAAATATTTTGCATAAATATCTAGCATAAAAAAGTATCGTTTATTATTTTAATAAATTAATTCGATACAATCCGTTATTTTCGCTATTATTTTCTTCTTGTTCGGTCTTTTCTTCTTTATATGAATCAGTGTAATTACAATTTGGATAATTAGTACACGCCTTAAAACGTTGACGTCGCTTATTAAATTTCAAAATAATTTCACCAACGCCACATTCTGGACAAGGACCAAATTTTGGACCAGTCTGATGAATATAACGACATTTTGGAAACCCTGAACATGCAATAAATTTCCCGTATTTTCCATACCGATATACTAAATCATTTCCACATTCTGGACATTCAATCCCCGCCTTCTCAATTGGGATTTCTTCCATTAATTCTATTGCTGCTTCAATGCGTGGCTCAAATCGTTCTCAAAATTCTTTTAATAATGGTTTTGGTTCTGCGTCACCGTGTGCAATCACATCCAAACTTTCTTCAATTGTTGAAGTGTATGTTTCGTTAATAATATCACTAAAATATTCTTGTAATTTATCACTTGTTAAAATCCCTTTTTCAGTTGCTTTAATTGCTTTGTTTTCTACAATAATATAACCACGATCTTTTAATGTTCGCATAATTGGTGCATAAGTTGATGGGCGTCCAACCCCAATTTTCTCTAATTTCTTAATTAATTTCGCTTCAGAGTAACGACTTGGTGGTTTAGTAAAATGTTGAATTCCATATAATTCATTTAAATTAATAATTTGATTTGGTTTTAACATTGGCAACTTTGCAATTTCTTCATCACCTTCTAAAACATAACATTTTAAAAACCCATCAAATTGAATCGTACTTCCTGTCATCCGAAATTCATAATTATTATTATCTAAAATAATTGCTTTACTTAATAACTTTGCATTCGCCATTAAACTAGCTAACGCACGATTATAAATAATTTTATATAAACGTAGTTGATCACGACTTAAATATTCTTTTGCCGCTTCTGGTGTCATTGTTAAATCAGTTGGACGAATTGCTTCATGAGCATCTTGCACATTTTTTTTATTTTTTGGTGGTGTTTTAACTCCACCTAAATATTCTGTTCCATATTTAATTGTAATATAGTCAAAAGCATCCTGAACAAACTTATCACTTAATCGAATTGAATCTGTCCGCGGATATGTTATAAATCCAGTAATATTATCTTTAACTTTAATTCCTTCGTATAATTGCTGAGCAATTAATGATGTTTTATTTGAAGCAAAACCCATTTTACTACTTGCTTCTTGTAACATTGTTGAAGTAGTATGTGGATTCGGTGATTTTCGTTGTTTTTCACTTTCTTTAATTTGAACAACAACAAAATCTTTTTTTAAAGCTTTTTTAACTTTTAGAACATCTGCTTCTACTTTTAATTCAATTTTTTCATCCTTAAATTTTGTTAATTTAACAACTGCCTTTTTATATAATCCTTCAACAGTCCAATATTCCTCCGGCACAAAGTTTTGCCATTCTTTTTCTCGTTCAACAACTAACTTTAAAGCAACCGATTGTACTCGTCCAGCTGATTTTGACTTAATCTTTTTCTGTAACAATTTGCTTAAGCGAAAACCAATAAAACGGTCTAAAATTCGTCGAGTTTCTTGTGAATGAACTAAATTCATATCTAAATCTGTTTGATGTTGAAATGCCTCTAACACTGCTTCTTTTGTAATTTCATTAAAGCGAACACGGCGAGATTTCTCACCACAATTTAAGACTTCATTTAAATGATAAGCAATTGCTTCTCCTTCTCGGTCAGGGTCGGTTGCTAGAATAACCAAATCTGCTGCTTTGGCTTCTTGTTTTAATTTTTTAACAATTTCTTTTTTTCCACGTTCCATTTTATAACTTGGTTCAAAAGTTTTAATATCTATTCCTAACCCATACTCACCTTTTGTTGATAAATTACGAATATGTCCTTCTGATGATAAAACTAAATAATTTTCGCCAAGATATTTTTCAACTGCTTTTGTTTTAGTTGGGGACTCCATTATTACCAGCGTCTGTGCCATGTTTTCTCTCCTTTATTTTTTAAAACACATCAATAATTATTATACATAATATTTTAAAAAACTATTTTGAAATTTATCTTTAATTTTGTCGAAAACTCTTGATATTTATAAAATATACCTAAAATTAGGTATATTTTTAATATATGGAAGTAAATAATTACAGAATTAATAAATAGCTTAACAGATGATCAATTTTTAGAATTTTATGAAAAAATAAAACAACAAGCAGACTTAATTAAAAAACAAAAACGTTTAAAT
>NZ_RXFZ02000134.1:0-2789 GCF_044714365.1 Spiroplasma sp. hy2 | reverse complement strand
WTATAAATATTTTTATCATTTGAAGTAATTATTGCACTGTTATTAGTAATGTTTGTAACGTTAATTTTTGTGATGTCTAATTGTGGATTTAATTCTTTTAATCTATTTTTTATTTGTTGTGCTGTTGGTTTATTAGCTCCATCAGTTTTTATTACACGTGTATTAACATCTGTTTTAGTTGCCACAACATCGCGTTTAACTCGGTTTGGTGTTGGAATATCATCTTTGTTAATGATTTCTCATTCATCATCAGATGATTTCATCGCCATTAAGGATGCGGGAATGTTTGCTGTTAAAGTTGATATGGTTAAGATACTTAGTAATTTTTTCATTTCGTTATTTCCTTTATAAAATTTGTATTATTTTGATATTTTGTTAAGTTAATAATTGATATTTTTTTGATACTAAAATAATAGTAACACAAAACTTTATTCAGTGTTCTTATTAAAAATTTAGAGCAATTTAAACTGAATAATTTAACATATTTCCCTACTTAAAACCCTTATTTTATAAGGGTTTTTGTTGCTCGTTTTGTAATCGTTGTCTGTCCTGCATTGAGTGTTATTTTCATAGGGAAATGGTAATAAACATATTAATAAGGTAATTATACATCGTAAAATAAAATTATATGCATAAAAATAATTATTATAAGTATCAAAATATTTATAAAAATAATTATAGTATGCATAAAAATATTTATAAAAATACTAATATATAGTATAATTTATTTAAAGGTGTAAATTGTACTATGAAGTGTAGCACTTTATAAACTGTAAAATCAAGCTTTTTAAATTTGTAAAGATTTTTTATAAAAATTAAAGCAAAAATATCTTTTATTTTATGGCTTATTTTAGTTAATTAATTACTAAAATAACTATTAAGCTTAAAAATAAGGTTTTCATTCATATAAAAAGTGCTACATTTGCATTTACAATTTACAAGGAGAAATAAATATGAAAATTTTAACTTTTAGTAATTCAAAAGGTGGGGTTGGCAAAACTACAATAACTACTGGAGTTGCAAGAACTTTATCAGCTTTAGGAAAAAAAGTATTAATAATTGATATTGACCCACAAGGAAATATTACTAATGTATTTAGGCACGAAGAAAACAAAAACGAAGATAGTACACTAACACTATGATTTGAATTATCATCTGAAATTAAAGACATTGAAAAGTGGAAACAAAATATTATAAATGGAATGGAAGAAACCAACACAAAAAATATATTTTTAGTTCCAGCCTATAAAAATATTATTAAAGAAAAAATATCAAAACTACAAATGTCAAATGTAGGTGTTTTTGTATTTGAAAAAAATGTAAATCAAATAAAAAAAATATTAGAAAAATTATTTGATTATGTTTTGATTGATACAAACCCAACAATGACAATTTTGACAACAAATATATTTATTACAGCTGACCAAGTAATATTTCCAATAGAGCCACATAAATTTTCAGTAGAAGGAATAGGTATTTTTTTTGAAGATTACTCAAACACTATTAAAGAATTACAAGAAATTAAAAGTGATATTAAACAAAACTTAAATTATATTTTATTTAACAAGGTAGGTAAAAACAAAATGGATCAAGCAATAATAGAACAATATATGAATAGTAACTTTAAAAATCAAATTTTGAATACTAAAATCCCTTATAATCAAACAATGAAAAAACAAACTATGATGGAAAAAATTAATTTAACAGATAAAAGTCCATATTTTGAATTAATCAAAGAATTAAACATTAAGGGGGTAATATAATGGCGGGTAAAAAATTAAATATTGATAGTTTAAATCTTGGTTTAGATAACCCAAGCGTTATTAAAGCTAGTGAAATAATGAATAAAGAAATTTCTGCCGTTAAAATAAATAATGCTAGCTTGCAAGAAAAAGCGGGTGACATAGTATTTCATTCTAAAAAAAATATTAGAAAAACAGTAACAATTGATGGGGAAACATTAAATCTTCTACAAAAAATGAAAAAAGAAAACTATTATGTTAATATTAGTCAATTGCTAAGAGACGCAATTAAAGATTATTATGAAAAATTATTTTCGAAATAGAATGGATATATAATTATGGAATATTTTATTTTATATAATTATTGCATTAATTTATTTTGCTATTACTTATTGATATTATAGTAGTTTCTATTATTTTGATATTGATAACAATAATTATATTTTTATTTATATTCAAAAGGAAAAAAATAATTCTAATATTATTTATGGAGAAAAACCAAATAAAAAAACAATTAAAGATAAAGGCAATATTGGTGAAAAAATTGTTAAAGACGCTATCATGGGTTTTTTGGATGAAAAAAACATTAAATATTTATTTTACAATGATTTATATGTTCCTGACAATATAGAAAAAATAAAAAAATATCTCAGATTGACCATATACTTATTACTCAAAAAAACATTTATGTCATAGAAACTAAATGGTATTCTTTAAATGAATATAATAGTCTTTATGGTGACACGAGTGAAAAATGACTACTTTTAGTAAATAAAACAAATGATAAGCAAACTAAAATATTAAATCCGAGTTATCAAAATAAAACGCATATAAAAAATCTAAAAACACTTTTAAAAAATTATATAGATATTTCCGAATTTGATATTAAAAACATTGTTATATATAAAAATAATTTTTATAATAAAACTTTTTTTAAAGATCAAAGCAAGTATGTAAATTATGGTTCGTATAATTTGTCTTCATTTTTAAAATATATTGAGAAAAACTTTAATTTTGTCGAAAACTCTTGATATTTATAAAATATAT
>NZ_RXFZ02000133.1:0-2809 GCF_044714365.1 Spiroplasma sp. hy2 | reverse complement strand
TWATCAAATTTATCAAATTTCATAATTTTAGATTCCTATAATTTCTATTTTAAATATATTTTATAGGAATTTTAAAATAACTAGGTTATGCAAGAAGTCTATTATTCTTGTTTAGATGATTTTAAAACTTCTTGTTCTTGCTCTTCTAAAACAGGTTTTTGTACATAAATATTTTTCTTTTTTTCCTTTAAATGATTTAAACTATACTTTTCTTTATTATACTTAATCGTTTCTAATTCAACAAGGCGCTGACGTCGTAATTCTAAAGTTGCTAATTTTGTTTCTACTTGTTTCATTTGTTCTTCATCTGCTAAATACTCAAATTTTTTTCGTAAAATTCATTGTTTTTTTACTTCACGTCATAATAAAAAATATGATAAAAAAATTACTAAAAAACAAATAATAAGTAAAGTAAAACCCACAATAAAATAATTATTCATAGTGTTAAACATATTCATAAAAATTACTGCTAAGGTAAAACATGTTGTATAATATATTATTGCAAAAATACTTGAAATAATAATTCAACTTTTAAAACTAGCTGCTTTTTTTAATTTTACATATGGCAAACCAATAAAACAAAAGAAAAAACAAGCACAAATTAGACCAACAATACCAGCAATAATATAATGTAATTCATAAGTTCGATGGGAAATAACACCTGTTAAATTTTTAATATTATTATAAGCCATTGCACAACCAGCACTAATAAAATAACCCATAAAAGTTCCTAAAATTGAAAAACTAATAACTAATAAACGTGCTGCAACTTCAATTCGTGTATTTCATTGGAGTGCTAATTCATCTAGTTTTGAACTAATTTTTGTTAACATAATAGTTTTTCTCCTTACTCTCTTAGTGCTCTAATTTGGTTTGATATTTCATTTTCTAATTTGGTTTGATATTTTTTACGATCACTTTTTAAAAATAAGCACCCCAATATAAAACAACAAAAAGCAACAATCGCAATTGAAGGTAAAACAAATGGGTTAATATTTAATCCAGCAACTGAATTTTTAGCATAAATAAATTGTAAAATAGCTAATCCAAGAATTGAAAAGCAATTAATATTACCAACAATACTAACAATAATTATTCAAATATTAACAGTTTTTAATGTTTTAGTAATTAAAATTGGAATTGTTATAAAAAAGAATGTTGTAACCCATAAAATAGCTAATAAAATAATTATTCCAATTACAATTGGTTGACCAATTACTACAATTTGATCAGTAAATGGAGTTTTAAATTTGGATAATAAAGAAATAATAAATTGTGCTCCTACCTGCCCTAACGTTGGAATATATATTAGAGCAACTACAATTAACAATAATTGTGAAAAGACAATTAAAGTTCTCGCTATTGTTTCACTTTTAGTAGAAAAATAATACTTACTTGCTTCAATGTTGTATTGGTAAGGTAATGGACGAATTTGTTGCTTTCGATTTAATTCATATTCCCCTAATGATTTTACGGTGTGATCAATAACAGTTTTATCTAAATTTTTTAAAACTGGCGGACGATTATCAACAACAAACTGCATTTTTTTTACTACTTTTGCTGATTGTTCTTGATTTATTGTTTTACTATTTTCTGTTTTTTTCATTAAAGCACCTTCCTATTCAACTATATTTAATTTAGAACTAAAATCTAAACTTTCAGCAACAGCAAGGTTAATTCGTTTCTGCTGACGAATTGCTGAGAATCATAATAAAAAACTACCTCAAAATAACATTAACATACAAAGTCCAGCCATAATTACCCCTGGTAAATTTAGCCGAACAGGAATATAAAGATATGCAATAATGCTTAATCCTAACATTAGTAAAACAAAGATGCATCCGACTGTATTAAAAATAATTCCAGTTACCTTTAAAAGTTTAATATTACGAACAATTAATGTTGGAACTACAAATATTAAAGAAAAGATAATCCCAAACAGAGCAATAACAATGGTAAGACCACGAAAAACACCATCAGCTAAACCAAAATTATTAAAAACGGCAGGAATTGGTAATTTACTAGTTGCAATCATTGCTAAAGAAGCTGATACAATAATAATTACTCCTAGCATAACCGCTTGTCCAATTAAAATCATAACTCTAGCAATAACTTCCATTGGTGTAGTAAAATACATTCTTGTTAACCGAACATTATTTTTTTGAAAATCTTGTGTTGCTTTCTTCATCAATAATCACCTAATTTAATAATTTCTCCCTTGTTTACAATAATTATAGCATTTTCTTTTAAAAATACTATCTTTCTTAATAAAAGCTTAGAATAAATTTTTAGGTACCGGCTATACATAAAAAAGCAAGATTAAACGATTAAAATGCCACCAGAAAATAATCATTAATCTTGAAGTTATAAACTATATTAGACAAAAATTAAAGTTACGTTGATTATCAGAATAAATTTTATGAGAATATCAAATGAAATATCATGAAAAATTAGGACCCAGTTTATCAGAAAAATCACTATATGCCTTATATTATTTAACTGATTTTTTTATAATTCTTCTTGTATTTTTTTAAGGTCTTTTTCTACTAAATCAAATTCTTTTTTTACTTTTTCTAATTTTACTTTTTCATAATTAAGTTTTTGTTTTGTAACATTTTTATCTTTTATTGTATAACTATTATTTTCTTTTCCTAAAAAGATTTCATAATCAAATATTTTTATTATAAATTCGTCTTTTTCTTCATTAGACTTCTTGCATAACCTATTAAAATAATTGTAAATATTTTTAAAAAGATACTAATAGCAAATTATAGTTTTAATTAATTATGTCTTTTATTTAAAAATTTAA
>NZ_RXFZ02000132.1:0-2830 GCF_044714365.1 Spiroplasma sp. hy2 | reverse complement strand
AATTTAAAGCAAAATCATAATCTTACACAAAATTAGTTTTCAAATTGTCATATTGATGATTTTTTTTATTTCATCAAGAGTTTTCGACAAAATTAAAGGAAAAAACTGCAAGAAATTTTAATAATTTATTATATAATAATGTATATGGAATTAGAGGCAAAGATATGTTTAAATGATGAAGACGAAAAAAAACTGAAGAAAAAATAATAAATTTAGAAACAGCTAGTGCTTTTGATGATGAAATTGAAGCATTTAGTGGGGTTAATTTTAGTGATGAAACAATTGACTTTAAAGTGCCACAATCAACACAAGTGATGGTAAATAAATCAGAAAATTCTGAAATTAGAAATACTGAACAACACATCAAACCATCGAACCAAGAGAATGTTAATAATATTCATAGCCTTGTTCAAAATGCACGTCATCAAATTAATAAATACAAAGAAGAATATAATGTTAATGAACATGAAAATGTTTTAGAACGTTTAGAACAATTAAAAAAATTACGTGATAGTTCACAAGTTCAACCAAATGAATTTCAACAAATGCTAAATCAAATTAAAGAACGGAATTTTAATGATCGAATGGCATATATTATGGATCGCATTAAAATTTCTCATCGTGATGATGATGATAAGTTAGAGTTAGACCATAATGGTGAACCATTAGAAGAGAATCTCCCAAAAGGGGTAAAAAAAAATAAAGTTACAATTACTGGTAATAAAAATGAAATTAATACTTTTAAACAAAACTTACAAAAAAAAATTGCTAATGATTTAAGTGAAATAGAAAATGTTACCATTACATTATCTATTAAACAATTTCAAGAAGTTGTGCGTGATACTGTCGAAGATGTTTTAGTTGAATTAGGAATTAAAAATAAAGATGAATAATTTTTATTTTGTTTGAATTTGCTGTTATTTTTGGATTGGGAGGAAGAATAAATGAAGATAGCATTATTTGGTGGTAGTTTTGACCCATTTCATACTGACCATTTAGCAATGATTAATCTTGTTAAAACAAAAACAGATATTGATGAAATTTGAATTATTCCAACAAATCAGAATCCTTTTAAAACACGAAAATTATCTCCCCCTACGGATCGTGTCGCAATGATTAATTTAGCAATCGCTGATTTAGTGGATGTTAAAATTAATTTAATTGAATTAGAAAATGCAAAGCCTAGTACAACATATGAAACTGTTTTAAAATTGCAACAGCAATTTCCTCATCATCAGTTTTATTTTATGATTGGTTCTGATCAACTAGCATCATTAAATAAATGAAACAATATTAATGAATTAGCAAGAATGCAAACTTTTATTGTTTTCCAACGAAATGAACCAATTGATCAAACAATTTTAAAACAATATCAAGCAATGTTACTTCCATTTCATAATAATTTACATTTATCATCAACAATGTTACGAGAAGGAAAAAACATTGCATTACAATTGCCAAATATTACGAATTATATTAATAATAATTTATTATATTTGCCAGAACGACTAGGCCAAAATATGGATAAGGAACGCTATCAACATTGTTTAAATGTTGGCCAAAAAGCGCGGGAATTAGCATTAGTTCATAAGTTAAATCCGCAAAAAGTTTTAATTGCTGGGATTTATCATGATATTACAAAACAATGATTAGAACAAAAACAAAAAGCATATCTAACAAAATATTTACCAACGTTTTTATCAGAGCCAATTGCTACTTGGCATGCTTATACTGGTTATTGCCATTTAAAATATGATTTATTATTTAATGATGAAGATATTTTATCAGCAATTAAATGGCATACTGTTGGTCGACCAGAAATGACTTTATTTGAAATGCTAATTTTTGTTGCGGATAAAATTAGTAGTGAACGAAATTATTTAAAAGTTGATTATTATCGAACATTAGCCCAAAAAGATTTAGTAAAGGCATTTCAAGAATTATTAATAGTTCAATTTGAACGAGCAGTCGCGAAGCAAGGCCTTGAGCATTTAGGAAAAAATATACAATTGACTTATCAGCAGTGAAAAGAGGATAAATAACGTTATGAATTTAATTATTAGTGCAATGAAAGAGGAATTGGCAGCAACTTTAAATGTTTTAAAACCAACAATAGTTGATAAATATACCCAGATTGAAGTATATCAAAAAGATAATTGATTATTCGCAATTAGCAAAATTGGGTTAGTTAATGCTGCTATGACTTTAACAACCTTACTTAAAGATTATGCAATTAAAACAGTTTATAATCTTGGAACAATTGGGACTTTAAAACCAAATTTTAAACCATTATCAGTTTTAGCAATTACGGAAGCTTACTATACTTTTGCTGATGCCCAAGAGTTTGGTTATGCAATGGGGCAAATCCCCGGCGAATTACCTAGTTATTATAGTGATAAAAAATTAATAGCTACAATTACAACAAAAATGCCACACATTCAAACAGCAGTTTTAGGCAGTAGTGATATTTTTATTGATAAAATAGAATATTTTGAGCATATTAAAACTAAATTTAAAAATAAGATTGATGTGGTTGATATGGAAGGTTGTGCTTTTTTTCAAGTTGCTTTAAATTATCAGATTCCAATTGTTAGTATTAAAATTGTTACAGATTATTTAAAAGCAAATAAGAAAAGTTCAACAATACAATTTAAACAAAATTTATCACAAGCAGGAATTTTAATTTGTGAATTAATTTCAGCAGAATTATTTAATAATCAAGAATAGACTTCTTGCATAACCTATTAAAATAATTGTAAATATTTTCTTTAATTTTGTCGAAAACTCTTGATATTTATAAAATATACCTAAAATTAGGTATATTTTTAAT
>NZ_RXFZ02000131.1:0-2917 GCF_044714365.1 Spiroplasma sp. hy2 | reverse complement strand
TKTAATTATTTTTTTCATTAATTATTTACCTCCATATATTAAAAATATACCTAATTTTAGGTATATTTTATAAATATCAAGAGTTTTCGACAAAATTAAAGAAATAAATTATAAAATAAGTTATAATATAAAAGTAATATTTAATACGATTAGAAAAAGGGTGGAAAAGAATGATATATATGTTAGCAGCAAATGATAATTTATTAATTTCACAAACAATTTTAATCATTGTTTTATTATGTTTAGCAATTTTTTTGCTGTTATGGCATTATTGCTGCGCGAAAAGTTGCAATTGCTGCTAAGAAATTTGATTATTTTGTTGAAGACTTAACTTATAAATCAGAAATGTTAAATTCTACTGTTGATACCGTTGTTAAAGTTTCAAATTATATTGATGTTTTTGAAGCTTTTGCAAAACGAAACGTTAAAGCATGAGTGAAAATTATTGCTCGTAATAAAGACATTGCCTATTGAATTGTTGATAAATTAAAAGATTTTGCTAATTCTGATGAGAAGGAATAATTATGGCATTTAAATTTGTTAAAACATTGGCAGTGATGGTAGTAGGAATGTTAATTGCTCCGAAAAAAGGTTCAGAATTACGACAAGATTTCATTAATTTAGTTAAAAAATATAATCCACAACTTAAAAAAATGGTTAATAAAATTGAGATTGTATGAGAAAAATCGCAAGGAATAGAATCAGATGAAGTTGCAGCTGATATTGAATTGCACATTAAAAATGTCAAAGGTGCAGTTGAAATTTTAGATTCTGCTTCAACAAAAGAAATGGCTTATAAGACATTAAAGAAAATTGATAATGGTGCAGTTAAATTAATTAAAGCAGCAGCAAAATCACCTAATGTGCGCGCAGTGGCAAAAGATTTAGCAAAAATAACAGTTTCAGCAATTGACGCTGGAATTAATGTAACTGAAGATTTGAAAAAAACATCAGCATCAATTTCTGAAAAAATTATTGAAGAAGGAAAGTCTGCCCCAATTAAAAAAGATTCAAAAGTATATAAGAAATAACTCTAATAATTTAGAGTTTTTTAAATAGCAAAGGAGATAAATGATGGTAAAAAATATTTTAGAAGAATTAAGATGAAGAGGACTATTAAAACAAGTAACTAATGAAGCAAAATTATTAAAAGCGCAAGAATTAAAAAAAGGAGTTTATTGTGGTTTTGATCCAACCGGTGATTCATTACATGTTGGGCATTTAATTCAAATTATGTTATTAAAACGTTTTGAAATGTTTGGATTTCAACCAATTGCTATTATTGGTGGTGGGACAGGAATGATTGGTGATCCTAGTGGAAAAAAAGCAAAACGGGTATTGCTAGATGATAAAACAATTAAACATAATGTGGAAACCATTAGTAATCAAATGCAACAATTAATTGGATCAAAAGTTAAAATGGTTAATAATGCTGAATGATTGCAAAAAATGACCTTGATTGATTTTTTGCGAAATGTTGGTAAAGATTTTAATATTAGTTATTTATTAGCAAAAGAAAATATTGCAACTAGAATTGAAGTTGGTTTATCATATACTGAATTTTCTTACACATTATTGCAGGCTTATGACTTTTATCAATTATATATTAATTATGATTGTGCTGTTCAAACTGGTGGTAGTGACCAATGAGGAAATATTACTTCGGGTACAGATTATATTTATAAACAAATTGGAGAAGATAATTTAGCTTGTGGTTTGACAATGAATTTATTAACAAAAGCTGATGATTCCAAATTTGGAAAAACAGAATCAGGGGCAGTTTGATTAGATTCAAAAAAAACATCGCCGTATGAATTTTATCAATTCTTTTATAACCAAGATGACCAAGAAGCAGGGAAATTATTACGTTATTTAACAATGTTATCTGAAAAAGAAATTATTGCTCTTGAAGCAGTTCACCAAAATGAACCAGCACAACGCATTGCACAAAAAAAACTAGCAGAAGAAGTAACTTTATTTGTTCATCAAGCAGCAGGATTAAAAACAGCACAAATTGTTAGCGAAGCTTTATTTAAAGGCAATTTACATGAATTATCAGAGCAACAGCTAGACCAACTTGATAACAATTTACCTAATTTTCATTTAACAAATCTTAATTTGCCGCTGCTTGATTTATTAGTACAAGCACAGATTGTTTCTTCTAAACGTGAAGGTCGTGAGTTTTTAGAACAAGGTGCAATTACTATTAATGGGCAAATTGTTAAAGAAGAAACTTGACTTGTAGCAAAAGATAAGTTTTTATTTGATAAATATTTAATTATTCGTCGTGGAAAACGAAAATATCATTTAATTTATCTTACAACTAACAAAAAATAAAAAAAGAACATTTTACCATTTAAATAATGCTATTTATAGGAATAAAGTGTTCTTTTTAGTTTTTTAAAATTATTGCAATTTAATAGGTTTATTTTTAGTTGCTTTCTTTTTATTTTTAAAATAAAGACGAGTATAATAAATTACTTGTGCTAATAATATAACAAAAATATTGATAAACGCGAATAAACGACAATGTCAAGGTGTTTGTGGTAAAGCAAACACAGCAATTAATAATAATAACGCAGAAGCATTTAAGATTCCCCAAATTGTAATTTTATGTCATAATTTTAGTTTTCTTTTTTGACCTTTTTTCATACTTGTGACCTTTCTTTGAATTTTTCCATATTCAATATGTGTAAAATTACACTTAGTATTATTTTAGCCTAAAAATATTAGATTTTTTTTAAATTAAGATATTTTTACATTAAATTGTAAATGTAATAAATTTCTTAACTAAATAGTAATATATAATAGACTTCTTGCATAACCTAGTTATTTTAAAATTCCTATAAAATATATTTAAAATAGAAATTATAGGAATTTAAAATTATGAAATTTGATAAATTTGATTTTATTAATA
>NZ_RXFZ02000130.1:0-2934 GCF_044714365.1 Spiroplasma sp. hy2 | reverse complement strand
AWTTTAAAAAATATAAAGCAAAATCATAATCTTACACAAAATTAGTTTTCAAATTGTCATATTGATGATTTTTTTTATTTCATCAAGAGTTTTCGACAAAATTAAAGTATCTTTCCCCTATATAAACAACTTGTATTTGCTATAATAAAGTTAAGAGAGAGTTATGATTTTTCACTTTACTAACACAATAATTTTTAAAAATAATGCTAAATTCAAAAGGAAAGGAAAGTTAATAATGAAAAGAATATTAATTATTTTAATGTATAAACAACACACGAGGAGTTCAAGTTGCAGGTTGTTACTAGGGCGTCAATTTTGATTAAAAAATGGGGTAATTTTTAGAATGCTATGTTTTCCACCAGTTATGACTGGTTGTTGAGATCAATAAGATTTTGATGATTATTAATAAAAATAACTTTAAAATAGTTTATTATCGCGTCTAATTACAACAATATTAATAATTTTATTTTTTTCACTTTTAATTCATTATAGTTGAAAGATTAATTGGCATTGATTTATTATTAACATTTTAATATTAATAAGTATCAGTGTAATTATTAATGTTATCGATTGATATTTAAAACTATATATAATTAAAAATGATAAACAAAAATTTTTATTTGTAAACTGTAAAACGAAACGCGCCAAAACAACTCTTATTAAAGGGTTGTTTTTTTATTTGTAAACCCATAATTATTAATTAATTCAGAGAAAGGACAGCATCTTAAATTCTTAAAATAGAAACTTTTTACACAACTTTTTGATACCCTCTTTAAGTTGTTTACACATTTATAAATATCTTAGAAATCTTTACAAAGTGTACCTGTTTTTTCTCCTAATTTAAGGTGTTGTCTTTTCTCTGTTTCAGTTAATTAATTTGGCTAATAAATAAAAAAATAATACCAAAGAAAGGAATGAGTAATGAAAATTAATAAGCAACAAAGAATATGTGATATTAATGATTGTTATAAAGCAATATCATTCATTACTGAAGAATTTGTATCAAATAAAGTTTTATGAACTTGTGAAAAACATAAAGATTTATTGAATAAAGTAAAAGATAAAACAAAAAAGCAATTTTATCAAAAATTAGAAAATTCAAAAATTATCTTTGATTATGAAACTGGTTTGTTAAAACTTAAATTTTATAAAACTTAATGCAGTGTGGGACGGTTATTTTAAATAACTAAGTGATTTTCCATAAGAACATGAGTTTAAGCTCATTCCCACAGCCGGCCGAGGCAAGTACTGAAATAGTGTATGAGGAAAAATGTAAATCGGCGTTGGTTGTAAAAACAACTAAGCGATAGTCGTGATAAGTGCAAGGTCAACATCGAACGACAATAAATATTGAGATGGTCACTTTATAAATAAATTTGCGATAGATATTACTTCTTAGAAGTGGCGGTGGTTTAATAAACCACAAAGCCAGCATTAGGCTCTTCAAAATGCGAGTGAATTTATTTTAAAAACTGAACGTTTTGACCTGAAATGGTGCGGGTGAAGAGAGAGAAAACTCTCTGGCTCCAAAAAGAAAAAACAACTGTCTATTATTAAACAAACAACATACCGCCACCGCTCACCTTCAAAGTGAAGCGGATGGCGTAGTAAATAAATAGATAAATACTTAATTATATAACTAATTCTCGCTTTGGCACTTTCACTTGGAAGTGAGTGCCAGCGAGTTAAAACTAGGAGGATAAATAATGACATATAAATTAAAAGATTGAATTGATATTTATAATAAAAATTTAAATATTGAAGTTTGAAGTTGTCAAAGTATTATTTTTAAAGGAAGAATAAAAGATTTTAAAAATTATGAAATTTTTAAAGACTGTAAAATTATTGAACAATCAGTAAATAAGGATTTTCATTATTTTTACATAAATATATCAAATTTGGTAAAGCAATAATTTAGRTTATTTAACTATTGAGGAGGTATATATGAAAAAGTTAAATAAAATTTGTCTTAAACAAAAATATTGAGATTATTGTTCAAAATGCAAACAAGAAAATAAATTACAAGAATTAATGCGTAAAAGTTATTCAGTTTCATTTGAAGATGTCAGCGATGAACATTGAGCATTAGGTTTACGTAAAAAGAATTAGGAGGAATAAATTATGAATAAAAGATATTTATTAATAATGAAAAGTAAATATGGTGATTTAAAAACTTTATTATTTTATACATTAGAAGAAGCAAAAATTACTGGTAATGTTGAAAATAAACAAGGATGAGAAACAACAATTATTGATTTAGAAGATAACAATATTAAATGACAAGGATGTGAATAATATGTGAAAAGATGAAAATGGTTATGTTTATACAGAAGAAGATTTATTTAATTTAGCATTAGAAGAATGTCATTCAGAAGACAGTGCTTATGACTATATTGATAATTTAATTAATGAAATGGAATTAGAGGAAATTTAATTATGTCAGATTTAAAGTTAAATAATGAAGTTAAAAATATTACTTATCCATTTTATTTAAAAGGAAATGATTTTAAAGAATTAAGTTTAAAAGCATTAACAATTAAAAAATGAATTGATGAAAATGGACAAGAATTATCAGAATTTATATATCGACAACAAGCTTGATTAATGAGTGGAGGATATAAATCACAATCACTAAAAGATTTAAAATTAGTAGTTTCAAAAATTGATTATGTTTTTAGAGAACCATTAGAATTAATAAAAAATTTTAAAGATGAATTAAATTTTATTAGAAAAGATATTTTGAATTTAGAAAATAATATTAAGAATAATCATGATTTTTTAAAAAATAGTGTTATTAATATTCAATTTCAAAAACAAAATGAAATTGTTGAAACTCATAAAAAAGAACAATTTTTAGAAATTAAAAGTGTAGCAAAACAAGAACAAGAATTAAAAGTTATTACTAGTAATTTTCGTAAAGAAAAATTATTAATT
>NZ_RXFZ02000129.1:0-2987 GCF_044714365.1 Spiroplasma sp. hy2 | reverse complement strand
ATTHTGTAATTATTTTTTTCATTAATTATTTACCTCCATATATTAAAAATATACCTAATTTTAGGTATATTTTATAAATATCAAGAGTTTTCGACAAAATTAAAGACTACCGGTAAAAAATAAAAGTTATATAATGAAATTAGCAATAATTTCATTTTTTAAATATGTTATAATTTGGAAGGTGAGAAAAGGGGGTTAAATTATGAGTAATTTTAATCAATTTGGTTTTAAGCGGTTTTTAAATTTAGGCCTTGCTGAATTAAAATTTGTTGAACCAACTATTGTGCAAGAAAAAGTAATGCCATTATTATTAAAACATCAAAATGCTATATGTAAGGCACATACAGGAACTGGAAAAACATTTGCGTTTGGTTTACCAATTTTAAATAATATAAATTATGAGCAAGCAAAAATTCAATCTATTATTGTAACCCCAACCCGTGAATTAGCAAAACAAATTTATGATAATATTCGTTTTTTTAAAAAATTTGAACCAAATTTACAAGTTAATTATTTTATTGGTGGCGAAAATATTAAACGTCAAATTGAACAATTGCAACGAATTCAACCCCACATTATTATTGCCACTCCAACGCGACTAAAAGATTTGTTTGAACAACAAAGTCTAAATTTAGGTAAATTAACAACTTTTATTATTGATGAATGTGATATGCTTTTTGATTTAGGTTTTATTGAAAATGTTGATTATATTTTAAGCAAAGTGAATCCTAATGTTCAAGTATCTGTTTTTTCTGCAACAATTCCGCCTGAGTTAAAACCTTTTTTAATCAAGTATTTAAAAAATCCACATTATTTAGATTTAAATGCCAATCAAATAACAAATCAAAACATTACACATATTTTAATTCCAACAAAACATCAAGAACGAGAAACAATTTTATTAAAACTTTTAAAAACATTTGATCCATATTTATGTTTAATTTTTGTTAATAAAAAAACAGATATTAATAAGTATTATGATTTGTTATTAGAACATAATTATTCTGTTATCCAATTACATGCTGGATTAGAACCACGATTACGAACACAAGTTGTTAAACGAATTCGAAATTTAGAATATAAGTATGTTATTGCCAGTGATATTGCAGCGCGTGGAATTGATTTTATTGGTGTTAGTCATGTTATTTCAATTGATTTACCAAATGATTTAGAATATTATATTCATCGTAGTGGTCGTACTGGACGGGCAAATTATACTGGTTATAGTTATGTTCTTTATGATACAAAAAATTTAAATTTAGTGCAACAATTAATGACAAAAGGAATTACTTTTAAAACAAAGAAATGAAATCAACAAGGAGAATTGGTTGAAACAGTTCTTAGTGATGATAAGCCTAAAAAACAATCTTCTCTTGCAGTTGAGAATGAAATTAATAAAATTATTCATCGTTATAAAACAAAAGATAATAATAAAAAAATTAAACCTGGTTATAAGAAAAAACGAAAAGCGGAAATTAATGAATTTAAAAAACAAGTTCGTCGGAATCACATTAAAGAATCAATTAAAAAAATTAAAAAAGAAAAAGCAAAAGAACGAGCAAATAAATTATTTAATAAAGATTAAAAAGAAAACTTAATGTTTTTTGTTAATGTTATTTTTTTAAACAAGAAACAAAAGTCTTTTTTTTTTTTTTTGTATAATTATTTTGTAGTTTTTAAAATTACAAAATATATTATGAAATTAATGAAATAGGAGGGAAATTATGACTCATAATGAAACAGTCGAAGCAACGCAAGGGAAAAAGCGGAATTAAATAAAAAGATAGTTCATTTTTTTTCATTAAAAATGTTTCGTTATACTTTAATTAAAATGTTAAAGGCCCCATCAACATGAGTGATGTTTGTTTTAACATTAGTAGTAGGAATAATTATGGTTTTATCATTAGCTTTAGGAATAAGAGATGTTGCTAGTGGAGACTATATTGATGCTGCTAAATCATTATTTACTATTTATTCATGGATTTGATATATGTTATACTTTGGGTTAACATCAATGTTTATTGGTTTTAAAGCGGTACAGTTAATTCGTGATGAAATTGATGATGAAACATTATTAATTTTTTCATCAATTCCAATCTCACGAACAAGAATGATTATTGAAAAATGATTAGCTTTACAGTTATTATGCTTAATTTATTCACTAATTATTTTATTATTACCACCAATTTTATCATTCGGAATGGGGCCAAAAGGAACAGCATTTGGAAAAGTAATTTTAAGCAAAGTTAACTTTATGATTTTAACAAGTTTTATTTTACAATTATTTTTAACCACAATTGGCATTTTAATTTCTTTAGGATTAAATGCAAAAGGTGTTATCGGTATTTTATTTACAATTTGTTTTTTAACAGTAATTGGAGCCATGATTCCATTTATTTATAATGCAAGTAAAGGTAATGCAAGTAAAGGTGGTCAAGCATCACAATATTTGATTAAAACCGCAGATTTAGCAAAGAATCCTGTTAAATTTAAGGATTTTGATCTTAAAAAAACATATGATGATTTATTAAATCCGACTGGTTGACCAGTATGAAGTGTATCTGACGATAAACTTAGTATATCATTTTCGTATAGTAGTAAAAATATGGAAGCTTTTGATATGACTTCATTAGCGCGGGATATTGATTTAGTGGTCACTAAATTACCTGCTACTGGAAACCCAATTTCTTGAAATGATGTTGTTACAGAAGTTAAAAAAACACCAAATGATTATCCAATATTAGCAAAATTAATTAATACTAATGTATTAGAATTTGATGATTATAAGTCAATTAAATTTAATGTTGTTAAACCTACAATCGGTAATGAAGTTACATTTACAAATAATAGTGATAAAGAAATTAATATTTTATCGGATTTTTATAATAGACTTCTTGCATAACCTAGTTATTTTAAAATTCCTATAAAATATATTTAAAATAGAAATTATAGGAATCTAAAATTATGAAATTTGATAAATTTGATTA
>NZ_RXFZ02000128.1:0-2996 GCF_044714365.1 Spiroplasma sp. hy2 | reverse complement strand
ATTTTTGTAATTATTTTTTTCATTAATTATTTACCTCCATATATTAAAAATATACCTAATTTTAGGTATATTTTATAAATATCAAGAGTTTTCGACAAAATTAAAGCAAGTATTGATATCAAAAGCAAGAAAAAAATGATATAATTTTAGAAAAAGAATTTATTGACGGTTATAATTTAAAAATTTGAGGTAAAATGATGGCTAGTAAGAAATTGAATGAAACAAAACAATTACAAGAAGTTAATAATAATTTAAAAATAAATGTTAATGAAACAATGCTTATTAAAATGTTAACTAAGTCTTGGAAAAAGTCAGAACCATATTTAAAGTTAATGGAAGAATATCAAAATTTGAATTCAAATAGTGCAATTGATTGAAATCAACGTTATGAAAAAGAATATGAAAAATTTGTTAAATTATTATTAGGAGAAAATGCACAATTTAAAAAAACCTCAAGTAAAAAATCATCATTATTTAAAAAAGAATTGGCAAAAAATGCAACGAGTAGCAAGAAAACAATGGGACTAAATCCTAGTCAGTTAAGATTATTGTCAAAACGAAAATTATCGCGAGTTGAAGACTTATTTCCATCGCGAGTTGTTCGTGGTTATCAAGCATCACAAGAAGCAATTGAATCAGAGATAAAACAACCACATCAAGCTTTTTTAAATAATAATGAATCTGTTTTAGCAAGTTTGCCAACCGAACAAGTTGTTAAGAATGAACTAACCTTAGATGAGAATATAAAGTCTGATAAAGTATTTCCTTCATCAGAAGAAACTGAAAATATTATTAGTAAGTTAAATCCAAATCAGCAACGATTAATCCGACAACGCAATGAACATTATGGACGATTTCAAAGTCAAACACAAGGTTCAAAAAATGACAGTCAAAACGAGGAAACAATTGAATCATTAAAAGGATTTAATGAACAAGTGAAAGAACATGCAAATAATTGAGGATTAAATCAAAATCAATTACAATTGTTATCACGACGAGATAATACTAAACATGATTTTAATCCATATTCAAATCGAGCGCGAGAAGGTTATCATCCAGAAGAAGATTATTCTTTATCAAATCGGGATCTTAAATCACGGTCATTAGATGAAATTAAAGATCAAATGAATTTAAGTAAAAATCAATTAGAATTGTTGTCACGTCGGAATTCACATCCTTCAGAGTGAAAACAACATATGCAGCAAATCACACATAAAAAAGATAAAAATGAGACACCAATTGTGATTAATCCGGAACATGTTATTAAAAAACGTGATCAAATGGTCAAAGAATCATTATCCCGTAGTTTAGGAAAAACTAAGAAACAAATTGGTGGTAAATATATTCGTAATTTTATAAAAGAAGAACCAAAACGAAAACCAATTTTTAAAACTGATCTTTATTTAGAACCTGATATTACTAGACAAATTAATCCATTAATGATAAAACCATCAAAGAAGATTAAGTCAAAATTATCAGTAGAAAAAAATGAAGCAATTGTGCCAAATTTAACTTTCACAAATGCAATTAGTAGTAAGCAAAAGCAACCATTCTTGAATGGAGCTAGTCAAAATAGTGTACCTACTAAAACAATAGGGGCTAGCAATAATCAAATATTAATTGAAAAAACACAAAAAAATAAAAATGATTATATTTCAATTATTGATCCTAAAAAACGTCCTAATTTAAAAAAGTTAAAATATGGTAATGATTATGAAAAAAATAATGATAAAGTTTCTAATTTAAAAATAACAAAAAAACAATCTAATTTAATAGCAGAAGTAAATAATCAAACATTTATTCCTACTAAAAGAAAAGACACAGATTTGACTTTATATACACAGAAAGAATTAAAAGATTATCAAATTGATTATGCTGATTCGACAAAAACACCTGATTTAACAGTTGATTTAACGGAAAATCAATACACTTATGCAGGATATCATCCTCGTGAAATTCGTGAAATTCATCGGCGTCAGTTAGAACAACTTCATCAACGTTTATTAAAAGAAAAATTAATTCAAAAAAATATGCGTAAAGAACGGCGTTATCAAAAAAAACTTAATAATAAAAAAGTAAAACCTAAACCATTACCACAGATTTTAATTGAAAAATATCGTGCTGAAGGAAAAAAGGTTATTGATGGCTTTTTAGTTGAAAACTCTAATAATGAAAAGAGTGAAACAATAAGTAGTAACAATAAAGTGGTGAAGAATTAACAATGGAAAATAAAAAAATCACAACAGCCGAATTAATTCGTAAATATTTTGATGAAGTTGTGACATCAAGTGGCATTGATCCTCAGAAAAGACCTGATGTGGCTTTACAATGAGCGCGAGAGAAAGAATTATGAGCGCAAGAGGCAGATGCTATTGTTCAAAAACAATTATTACAAGCATTAGCAAATAATAATAAAATTCAAATACAACAAGTACAACGTCAACAAGAGTTAGCGCTTCGTGATTTACAACAAATTAGATTAAATGAATTAAAAAAACGAGAAGAATATTTGGCTACATTATCAAAACCAGTTAAATTACCAAAGATAAATAAAAAAATATTAAATAGTGAAGTTACTGGATTAGAATTGCAAGCAAAGCCAGTATTTAAAAATAGAAATGACATTAATAAAATTTCAACAGCAGAAGATAATTATGGCACTATTTTTATGCGAGAAATTGGTCGTGCATTGTTAGATGAATATAATATGTATCATCAACCACAAGAACAAGAATCTTCGCTGCTATCAACTGAAAAATCAATAAAAAGTAAGAGACAGCGTTATCTTCACAAAAAAGGCCCAAAATCACGCTGATAATCTTTAAGTTAAAAAAAAGATATATTATTATAAATAATTTATTAAAAAAAGCAAAATTTTTAGTAAAAAAACTCTTTAATTTTGTCGAAAACTCTTGATGAAATAAAAAAAATCATCAATATGACAATTTGAAAACTAATTTTGTGTAAGATTATGATTTTGCTTTAAATTTTTTAAW
>NZ_RXFZ02000127.1:0-3024 GCF_044714365.1 Spiroplasma sp. hy2 | reverse complement strand
TWWATTTTTAAATAAAAGACATAATTAATTAAAATTATAATTTGCTATTAGTATCTTTTTAAAAATATTTACAATTATTTTAATAGGTTATGCAAGAAGTCTAATATGCTTGTAAATATGTTTCTTTGATTTTATCTTTATCATTATTAGATAATTTTGTTATTTGTAATAAAAATTTAATATTTCCATTATTTTTTTCAGTTGTATAACTATTTTGATAATTTCCACTTGGCAGTCCATTAGTATATGCAATAGGTTCAAATGTTTGAACTTCATTAGTTATATTATCTGTATACAAAGTTCTTATATTATCAAAATTAACTTCATCAGTTTGTGAACGACCACTTTCTTTTAAAGTCATATTTGCTAAGGAACCAAAATTCTGATTATATGAATATTCTCCCGCAGATAAATTAACATTTCTATTAGGAATAAAATTTTCTATTTCAGGTGGTCCACATTCAACTTGTATATTATTAAGATTACTTATTTCAATAGTTTTATATGAACTAATAAATTTATTAATACTTTGAATTGTTGGGTCAATTTGTTTTAAATCAATTTCAACCTCATAATAAACATCCTTAAATTCATCAGAAAATATATTATTATAATAACCAGAATTATTTTTTCATTTACATTGTGCTGGTGCAGTAATTTTAGTTATTAATGGTAGTACTACATCAGAAGGCATAATATCTTTGGTATAAGGTTTATAGTTATATGGTACTGGTGGTAAGACATATTGTGGGTAATTAAATGTTGGTATTTCATAGTCATGTGGAAGTAAGAAACTAGTTTTATAATTAGTTGTCATATCGCGTAAATAATTATTTAATGTACTTTTTGTTTTACCTCTGAAACTTCATACTGATAAGCGTAAGTAATCTTCTTCATTATTTGTATATGGATTATCAGCATAAAAGATAATTTCAAAATTACTTTTATATAATGCTTGGATTGAAAACATATCAATTATATAACTACAATTTGTACCATCTGGTGTTTGTAAGAATTCGCAATTATTATCTTTTTCACTATCACTAACTGGTGTTTGTGCATCAACTGATTTGGTTTTTTCATTAATTAAATAAACTCGGTTAGTTTTAGGATTTAATTGTTTTAAATTATAAGTTGAATAAACTAATTCTTCGGTTGGTTTACCATCATTAGTTAAAACAGTCCCTTTAAATTTATCAGTTAATAAAGTAGTAAACCCTAAACTAGTAGCATTTGTTCCAATCATAGCACTAACTTTGTCGTTTCCTTGTTCTCTAAATATTTCAAATGGTAAATAACCTTTACCAGCAGACTTATCACCTCAAAAGGCATCGTTATAAAAACTATAAACATTAGCACTCATAAAACCATTAAGTCATGGAAAATTAGGTCATTTATCATCTTGGGTAATTGTTAAATTCCCAATTCAGTCCCAAGGAATACCAAACGAAACAAAGTTTAAAAACTTTCCAATAGCAGGTATCGTAAAAGGATTAAAGACTAATTTTTGCGTATAGTTTAAAGGTAATACGGTAATTTGGCTATTAATAAAATTATTCATATTTAAAATATCTCAAACATTACATGCACCCATTTTATTATATTCAATTTGAACTTGTCCAACAGTATTACCAAATTCATCTTTTTTTCTAAAATATGATGAGGCTTGAGTACTAATAATATTATCAACATTGCCATTATTTACTTTTATTTTATTTGGTGGTGTTATATTTCAATTTTTAGACCAATAAAATTTAGAGTTCTTATCTTCTTTATGAATATTTCTACCAACAGTAGAATTAGATGCTGATGTAGTKGMAGGATCAGTTATAACAATACCTTCACTATTTTTTTGATTTCAAAAGTCGTATCTACTTTCCATATCTTTTTTTCAATCTTCATAACCAGTTATCATAGTTGGTTGAATACCTTGAATGTTATATCAACTTACTTCTGGTGATGCATAAGTATTTATTTTATCAGGTGGAGCAGGATACATGTTATACATTAATAAATCACGGGAATTCATTACTTTTTTATTAAATTGACCTTTAATAATTGGYCGACCAATAACAGGCATATCAAAAAAGATYGGATTACCATAAAATTTAACTGCCATTGCTCTAACACCAGGGTCTTTTAATAAAACCTCATCTAATTCAACAATACCTTTATTTAATTTTTTAGCATAAGTTATTTTAGGAAAACAATAACCTTCGCCCCGGGCACTTGTTTGAATAAATTGTCTTACTGATAAACCACTATGACTAATTTTGTCATTAATACTTGAAAAGGTAATTTCTTGTCATAAGAAACTACCATCATATGGTGAATAATAATTAATAACATTAGATGGATATAATCATTGTCTATCTTGGGGAGCAGAATTAATATCACCACCGCCAATATTTAATCCACGGTCATTAAATACAGTATAAAAATTATAATAATCATTAATATTTAATTTCTCAGCATCTTCATCTAAAATTAATAAAGTATATTGTCTTTCGGTTGATTGTTGAGTAAATACTTGTTCAAATTTGGCTTCACCAAATTGAATAGAACTTACATCATCAACCATATAAGCATCTCAATATTTACCAACCTTAACTTCTTTAGTATAAAAATTATCTGCTTTATTATCATTATTCATAAAATAACTTAATTTATATTGATTTAAGTATTCTAACATTTTATTAACATCATAAATGTTTTCACCATCAATTAATTTTCAATAATAATTAATATTTTCATCTTTTAATTTTATCGCAAAAGGTGTTTCATTATTTGCTCATATAGTTGAGTTAATTGGTTGTTTATTAGACTTCTTGCATAACCTAGTTATTTTAAAATTCCTATAAAATATATTTAAAATAGAAATTATAGGAATTTTAAAATAACTAGGTTATGCAAGAAGTCTTTAATTTTGTCGAAAACTCTTGATATTTATAAAATATACCTAAAATTAGGTATATTTTTAATATATGAAGGTAAATAATTAATGAAAAAAATAATTACAGAATW
>NZ_RXFZ02000126.1:0-3028 GCF_044714365.1 Spiroplasma sp. hy2 | reverse complement strand
TTAAAATTTAAAGCAAAATCATAATCTTACACAAAATTAGTTTTCAAATTGTCATATTGATGATTTTTTTTATTTCATCAAGAGTTTTCGACAAAATTAAAGATTTAAGCACTTTTAATTATATTTTTATTAGCGTATAATAAATTTATAAATAAATTATGATAAAACAAAAGCAGTTAGTGAAAGTGATTTAAAAACAATTTTAACAACTGGAGCCTTAGCACCTAGTTCTAATGGCTTAGAACCAGTAAAAGTTATTATTATCAAAGATCAAAAATTAAAAGAACAAGCAGCATTAAATTGTTTTATGCCTGGCAATCAACAAAAAGTAAAGGATACCCCAATTTTAGCATTACTATTAGGAGCAAATGGTAATTATTTAACATCTGAAGAATTTTTAACCAATCGCTTAGAACGAATTTTTAGTGGTGAAACATTAAAAACAAATGTGCGAGGAATGAGTAATTACTTAAAAAGTTATCCAAGTCCAGATATGTTTTCGGATGAACAAACACATCTTGTCGCTAGTTTTATGGCATTACAAGTTGCTGAATTAAAAATTGAATCAAGTATTATGGGCGGAATTACGCCACTGCAAGCAACCTCATTTTTTACAAAGCATAATATTGTGGACCCAACAAAATGACATTTATCGTTAGGAATGCTATTTGGATATTATGATGACAATGTTAAAGGAACAAGTTTCCCTCGCTTACGAATTGCTGAGGATGAATTTGTTAGCATTTTTTAACTTACTTAATAAAAATTTTCCTAAAAAATTTAATTAACTAATGAAAACATCTCTTAAAAATTTTTGAATTATTAGTTTAATTACTAATATTATTTTTTTATTAATCCAAGTTAGCATCATGACGCCACTAATATTATGTCAAAAACAATTACAGTTAAGTAATGGTGACTTATCGCAAATTTTCTTTGGTATTCTAATTATTATTATTTTAGTAATGTTTATTACTAACTGAATTCTAGTTAAAAATCCACTCCGAAAACTAAATACAACAAAAGAATTAGCACCCTGACAAGCAGACCTTGGTTTTCATATTATTACAAAATATTCACATTTGAAAACGGAATATAATGGTTATGTCTGATATTTAAAGAAAAAAGGTTTTATTCTGCTTGCTACGCTTGGAATTAACTTTGGTTTTGCTTTAATTTCTGCTGTTGTGTTTTCTATTTTAGGATAAAATAAAAACTACTTTTTTATTTCTAAATTTATTATTACTATTTTATAAACTGTTTTTAAATAAAAAAACACTTAATTATATTTAAAAAATTTAACATAATTAAGTGTTTTTTATTATAAAATATTTTTTAATTTTATAAAAATCCTTAGATAAATTAGGGTTATAATTGATGATTTAATAAATTTTTGATTTAAAAAGTTCATTACTATATCTTCATTAAATTAAACATTATCCATTAAAAATTAAATATCCTACTTTGAAACTTTTGTTTCTTCTTTTTGTTTTTTTGCAGCTTCTTTACGAGCCAAGATTTTCGCCGCTTTTTTCTCTGCCATTAAACGACGACGTTTCTTCATTGACATTGCCATTTTTTATTCACCTTCTCCTTTTTAAATTATTAGTAAAAACTTTGTTAACTTAATAAATCTTGTTCAATTTCGTTAACAGTTACAAATCCTGTTTTACGTTTTAATTCATTTCCATTTTGAAAGGTAATTAATGTTGGGATTGATAAAATTCCATAATGCTGAGCAAGATCTTGTAAAACATCAACATTAACTTTAATAAAATTAACATCACTACGCGTTTTTGCTAATTCATTAATAATTGGAGCAATCATTTTACATGGTCCACATCAATCAGCATAAAAATCAACTAAAGTTAACTTTGTATCACCAATCGTTTTTTCGAATTCATCAATATTTTTTACTTCATTTACAGCCATTTTAATTCTCTCCTTTACTGAATTCTCTTGCTTTTTTTATCATATCATAAAAGTACTATTTTTTTAAGAAAAACTGTTGCAAATATTTTGCTGGCCCATTTTCACGATTTGATAATGTTACTTCATTTGCCATTGTTTTTAACTCATCAATCGCATTGCTAACCGCAATCCCAACTCCAGCTTGACGAATTAATTCAAGATCATTATAAGAATCACCAAATGAATAAGTTTGACTAATATCAATTCCAATATGATGGGATAAAAATTGCAAGGCACTACCTTTTGAAATCCCCTTGCAAGCAATTTCAAAAACACGATTATTATATTGAGTAATATCTAATTGCGGTAATAATTGTCGTAACTTTGTCATTAATTCACTAGCACCCTTATCATCTAAGGACTGATGGGCAATAACACTAGCATGTGTAATATCTTCTGTAATATCAGCGACCTTGGTGATAATTTTATATTTTGTTCGCATTATTTTTGATCAATAATAAGAATTCTCACCATATTCGTAAACATAAGTACTATTATTACTAAAAAAATGAACTTTATATTTGCGATAAGTAAAATCAAAAATGGTTTTAATTTCTGCTGTTGTAAAAATCATCATTCATAAAAAACTATTAGTCTTAAAAGAATAAGCACTTGCTCCATTATTTGCCAAAACATAACCATCATACTTATGAACTTTTAGTTTTCGTGCTTGACGAATTGCATCATTAGCTAGGCGCCCTGTTGTAACAACAAAAGGGATTCCTTTTTTTTGAATTGAATTAACTGTTTTTTTTGTTAACCGACTAAACCGATGATTATCTTTTAATAAAGTTCCATCCAAATCAGAAAAAACTGCTTTTTTCATCTACTTATGTTCCTTTCTCTTTCCTTAAAATTTGTATGATTATATTATTTAGAAATATTGATCAAACATTAATTTTATAGTTTTAATAATTATAGTAGAAAATACTTAAATTTAAAAATTTTCTTTAATTTTGTCGAAAACTCTTGATATTTATAAAATATACCTAAAATTAGGTATATTTTTAATATATGGAGGTAAATAATTAATGAAAAAAATAATTACANAATWAWA
>NZ_RXFZ02000125.1:0-3039 GCF_044714365.1 Spiroplasma sp. hy2 | reverse complement strand
KKATNNNNCTGCAATTGATAGCAATGACAATATTTATTTTGGAAAATTTGATGGTGCATATAAGTTGGGTGTTGGTGAAATAACACCAACAAAAATTGATGGTATAGGTGGTCAAATAAATTCAATTGCCGTTGATAATACAAGATATCTTTATCTTGGAACAAATAATGGAACTTTTGTAATACATTCAGCATTGACAGCCTTAGAATGAGCAAAAAGACAAAGTCAGTTTACTTTGGTTGATAGTTCAAAAACGAAAACTTGAACTCGCCCTAACTTGGTTAGCGTGGATGGCGATTTAAACATTGATATTGCGAATCCGAACATTGATAAAGTTGTGTTTGATAATGTCCAACAAGGTCAAACAAATAAACACTGGACTATCAATGTTAAACCGGAAACGGCACCACGCGACCATAATTTACAAGTAACTTTTACTTTGGATGGTAAACAATATACAAGTGAAATTATTGTCTCGATGCAGGCGAAAATTGACCCAACACCAACACCAGTGCAACAAAATCTAAGTGATTTAATCAAAACCGCTGATTTAGGAAATATCTTAGATAACAACGATGACACTATTTTCACTGCTGTTAATCAAAAAAACAGCAATGTCATTGATGATTTTTCACAAATTGAAATAACAAATAAAGATAATCACTCTGCAACTTTATCAGCGAAAAAAGACAGCAAAAGTTACAAAGGTTCAGTTGATGTAACTTATAATGTTGTTCCTACAACAACAGTTGATTTGAAAATTAATGTAACACCAACATCATCAACCGCAACGGTAATAAAAGATTATCTTGGTCAAATTGATACAAGCAATATCACAAATCCAGTTAATACATTCTACTATGCGAATAGTGAAAGTGTTATCACAATGGTAAAACCAACCGCAAGTAGTGTGATAACTGGGGTTGTGTATGGTTGTGATGAGCAATGAAATAAAACATCACAATCAAGCATCACTGACCCTACAAATGGCATTAAACTTGATGGGTCACAGTTAGCAACAACAAATGGTAAATATGTTGTTGAGTTGTCTGATAACCTAGGACATACCAACAATGTTTATTTACAAATTGCAAAGGATAAAACAATTGCAAAGTATTTTGACACTGATAATGGCAAACAATTTGAAATTTGAGCGAAAGCAAATGGACACGACAATATCCGTGGTTCTAGTGCTAGTCAACTAAATAAATTGTTTGCAGAGAGTAAAAATTGACAACAAATAACTACTGATAGTCAATTTGCAACTGCTCTTGCTGATTGGTTTAAAACCAATGCTAAATTGTTATCAAAAGAACCGTTGACAAAAGAGCAAGTCGTAGAGCAGTTAAAAACCCAAATTCCAAACGACATCAAAATTCCTGATGTAAATACCAGCAATTATGATGTCAACAAAGTTTCGTTTGTTTTAAATCAAACTGAATTTAACCCAAATGACAAAGTAAACATTACTGTTAAATACAATAATGCGACTTCAGAGCAATTTACTTTGCAAATAAAAAACACTAATACACCTGACAATAACAAGAAAACTGGTTTGGGTATTTGGGCTATCTTTGGAATTGTTGTTGGGTCGCTGGCGGGTCTTGTTCTTTTGGGGTGGTTGTTTAAACGGTTTGTGGTTGACCCGTTTATTTTAAAACCAATCCGCGAGAAAAAAGAAAAAGCCTTTGTGGCAAAAACAGAAAAAGATATTGCCCAAATGAAAAAAGATGATGAAGAATGAGAAGCAAAACAACGAGGTGATAAATAATGATGACTTTCTTAGGGACAAGTGGATCAACTAGCTTGCAAGAAATCGGTAATAAAATAATTTCTGTTGGAATGCCAATTTTAATTGGAATAGCAATTGTTATTGGTATTGTTATGGTGGCGTATTATGGTATTGCTGGTAAATTTGCCAAAAACGCCGAACAACGCAGAGAAACGATTGCTCGTGTTACTTGGATTGGTGTTTGTTTGGGAATTGTGATTTTGGCGAGTGCAATTGTCTTGGGTCTAAAAGATGTTATTTTAGGAATTGCATAAAAGGGGGAATTAAAAAATGGTGCAAAATAAAAAAGGGTTAAGAAACCCTTTCAGTGTTGGCAAGTCCACCAAGATAAAGCCAACATCATTTAAAAATGTCATAGCTATTTAAAATAAAAAATTGTTGTGTAGAAAAGATAGTTAGAGAACCACGCACTATTCGCAAAATTTCTGCTAAAAATTTTCTAACTATCTTTTCTACACAACAATATAAATAATTATACTTTTTAAAAATGTCATAGTAAATATTTATGCTATAATAAACACAACTAAATAAAAGAAAATGACTTCACCGTCATTCTTCTATACACCTATTAAGCGGTCTTTGGAAACCAATTATTAGGGTCTGATATAATTTAATCCCCACCTTTTGGTAGGTCAGTTAAATTATAACATTTTTTAATTTTTGTGTATAGGTAGAATGATAAAAAAGTCATCTACCTATTTTTTTATTTATGAAAATATTTGATTAGAAAGGAATTGATGTTATGCGCAGAGCAAGTTATGTGAACACAAAAATTGATTATGATCAAAATGATGTTCAAAAAGAACAACGCAGAATTAGACAACAACAAACTGAACAACACCCTGGGCGATTAGCTTTAAAACAGTGAGAGAAACAATGAAAAAGTGGTTGATTTGAAAACTTAACCAAAGAAAAACAAAAAACATATAAGTTAATCACAAACAAACTATCATTGGAAAAGAAAAAGTTTGAATTGGTAAGAGTTCGTCAGGAATGAAAACGCAACTGATACAACAATTTAGACAAAGAAAAACAACGCGAATATAAAAAACGCGTTGAAAAAATAAAAAAAGAACACAATTTATAAAGCATAAATATTTACCTTTAAATTATAGTTGAAAAAAACAAAAGAATATTATTAGACTTCTTGCATAACCTATTAAAATAATTGTAAATATTTTTAAAAAGATACTAATAGCAAATTATAATTTTAATTAATTATGTCTTTTATTTAAAAATTTAATATA
>NZ_RXFZ02000124.1:0-3039 GCF_044714365.1 Spiroplasma sp. hy2 | reverse complement strand
AAADATTCAATCAATGTCTGATTTTTGAATTGAAAAAAATAATGAGGGTATGATAATAACAGATAAAGCAAGTTCAACAGCAACCAATCCGACTGTTGGAACAACTATTAAGGAAGAAAATTCAAATTCTAAACCTTATTGGTCTAAAAGTTGAATGATTACTCCACCAAATAAAATAAAAGTAAATAGTGGTAATGTTGATAATATTATTAGTACTCAAGCCTCATCATATTTTAGAAGAAAAGATGAATTTGGTAATACAGTTGGATAAGTTCAAATTGAATATAATAAAATGGGTGCATGTAATGTTTGAGATATTTTAAATATGAATAATTTTATTAATCGCCAAATTACCGTATTACCTTTAAACTATACGCAAAAATTAGTCTTTAATCCTTTTACGATACTTGCTATTGGAAAGTTTTTAAACTTTGTTTCGTTTGGTATTCCTTGGAACTGAATTGGGAATTTAACAATTACCCAAGATGATAAATGACCTAATTTTCCATGACTTAATGGTTTTATGAGTGCTAATATTTATAGTTTTTATAATGATGCTTTTTGGTCTGAAAAATCAAAAGGAAAAGGTTATTTACCATTTGAAATATTTAGAGAACAAGGAAATGATAAAGTTGGTGCTATCTTTGGAGCAAATGCTACTAGTTTAGGGTTTACAATTTTATTAACTGATAAAATACAAGGTAATGTTTTAGAAAAAGATGGAAAACCAACAAGTGAATTAGTTTATTCAACTTATAATTTAAAACAATTAAATGAAAAAACTAACCGAGTTTATTTAATTAATGAAAAAACCAAAGCAGTAGATGCGCAAATAACAGTTAGTGCTAGTGAAAAAGATAATGATTGTGAATTCTTACAAACACCTGATGGTACAAATTGTAGTTATATTATTGATATGTTTTCAATCCAAGCATTATATAAAGGTAATTTTGAAATTATCTTTTATGCTGATAACCCATATACAAATAATGAAGAAGATTATTTACGATTATCAGTATGGAGTTTCAGAAGTAAAACAAAAAGTGTTTTAAATAATTATTTACGCGATATGACAACTAACTATAAAACTAGTTTCTTATTACCACATGATTATGAAATACCAACATTTAATTACCCACAATATGTATTACCACCAGTGCCATATAACTATCAACCTTATACAAAAGATATTATGCCTTCTGATGTAGTACAACCATTAAAAACTAAAATTACAGCACCAGCACAATGTAAACATTCAAATATTCCTAATAGTTATCTTAATTTATTTTCTGATGAGTTTAATTCTGCTTATTATGAGGTAGAAATTGACTTAAAACAAATTGACCCAACAATTCAAAGTATAAGTAAATTTCAAGATGCTTATAAAACTATTGAAATAAGTAATCTTAATAATATACAAGTTGAATGTGCAGTTCCAAATATAGAAAACTTTATTCCTAATAGAAATGTTAATATTTTAGCAGGTTATTCTACTTGTGAATATAATTTTGGTCCTTTATTTGATGCAAGTTTACAAGAAAGTGGTCGTTCACAAACTGATAAAGTTAATTTCCCAAATATTTTTAGAATAAATGATACTAAAGAAATAACTAATAATATTAAAACATTTACTACTGGTAAAACTAATGGTTTACCAAGTTATGATGATTATCAAAGTAGATATACTATTTCTTGAAGAAGATGACCAATTAACTTTTTAACTCAAATAACAAAATTATCTAATAATGATAATGAAAAAATTAAAGAAATATATTTACAAACATATTATACTAATGATGTAAAATTAAAAATTAGATTTTCAAAAATATTATTTATTCAACTATCAGGATATTGTGAAACAAATCATACTTCATGAGGTAATGACAAAGATATAACATTAGATGTTAATAATCCAAATGTTTTAGGTATTAGAAATAAGAGCGATAGTTCTGTTAAAATTACAATTAAACCAAGATAAAAGAAAAAGAGATTTTACATCTCTTTTTTATTCGCCACTAACTTTTACAGTACCATCTTTATCAATATCTAAATTAGGTAAATTTTGTTCTTCACCATTTCAACGATAAACAAATTTAAAATAATTACCATGATCTATTCTTCAAGGCCAGTTTGTCATATTAGATGGTTCATAAACATTTAAATCAACTTCATATTTTAAACTATAACGATGTAATTCAAGTTTATATTCATCTTTTTGTTCTAAAACTTTAAAACTATCCTTATTTTGTATTTCTTCATTATTTTTAAATTTGGTGATATTTCAATTTTTACTTTTTCATACAACATAATATCATTTATTATCAACTTTATTAAATGGTTTTTCTTGTGGTGCTATTCATTCTAAATTGTTTTTAATAGTTTCATTTGTTGTGTCTATTTGGTTTTCTTTTTTTAAGTGTTCTAATTCTTTGGTTGTATATTCTTGTGGTTTATTACAAGCAACTAAACTTGTTGTAGTTGTTCCTACTAATGATATTGCACCTAAAATACTTAATATTTTTTTCATATTCCTTATATCCTTTTATTACTATCAATTAAGTGAATCTATTGAAACACTATAATTAACTTTTACATTTTCGGTATAAACAGTTTCATCAGCAGAAGTGATTTTTGCACTGCTGTTAGTAATATTTTCAACTTTGATTTTTGTGATATCTAGATTGTTATACATTTCTTTTAGTTTATTTTTAATTTGTTGTTTTGTTGGATTAGATAAATTTTCAGTTTTAAATTCACCTAAATTATTATTTGTAATAATTTTATTTAAATTAATATTAGATATAAAAGTAACGACTACTTCACCACTTAAAATATCTTTTCTTTTATACTGTATTTTTGCATTTGTGGGTGTTATATCACTAACTTCAAAATCATTTATATTATTTTCTAAATCTTTATTTAATTCTTTTATTTTGTAAATTGTACTATGAAGTGTAGCACTTTATAAACTGTAAAATCAAGCTTTTTAAATTTGTAAAGATTTTTTATAAAAATTAAAGCAAAAATATCTTTTATTTW
>NZ_RXFZ02000123.1:0-3076 GCF_044714365.1 Spiroplasma sp. hy2 | reverse complement strand
ATTCTTTATCATTAATAAAATCAAATTTATCAAATTTCATAATTTTAGATTCCTATAATTTCTATTTTAAATATATTTTATAGGAATTTTAAAATAACTAGGTTATGTAAGAAGTCTATTGAAGTTTTTCATATTCCTGGTCATACCGCAGGAACTCAAATGTTAAGAATTAAAGCGCTAAATTTAGTGACAACTGGTGCTGGTTTAATGCCTGATAAAACAAGTCCTGGTTATACCGGAGCTATGTGTAATGATAATTACTTTATTACTGAATTACGTCGCATTACTAATTTAGATGCAAAATGGCATGTGTTACCTGGGCATAATAAACCATTTCGAATGGCCCATGCTCTTGCTGAAAAAGTAATTACAGTAGAAGAAAATGAATAAATTTCTAAAAGGGGAAAAGAAAAAGTAGAATGATTCTACTTTTTCTTTTCCCCTTTATTTAAGAAAACATTATTCTTGTGAGTAATGCATTACATAAGTGTTAAAATATAAATCTTGTGGTTCAAAACCTAGTTTTTGATACCAAGCAACTTGGTTATCTGGTACCACAATACCAACAGTTTGGTAATTTGCTTTTTTTGCTTGGTGTAATAAATGCATTAACATTTTCTTTTTATTTTCAGAATTATCATCATTGTCAGTAATTCTAATTACAGCGATTGTTGCTTCAAAAAAGAGAATCCCAGTTGTCATTGGTGTTTCATCTTTAGTTAAGGTTACAGCATAGCAAAGATTGTTAACTTGATTTAATGTAGGATTAGGTTGTGAAGTTGGTAAATCTTTTAATGGTAAATCAGCATCACTAATAATTTTAAGGTTTGTTGTAGTTATTAATTTGGGTTTTTTTTCTTTGCAAAACATTGTTAGATCAGTTATCGGATTAAATTTTTCGTTTTTCAATAATTCACTTTTTGCGGTAAAAGTTTTTAAATCAATCATCATTCCAATTCCAGTTTGCAAATATGTTAAACCATTTTTTTCAAAAAATGAACGTTCTGCTTGGTTATTATCAACTGTAATTGTACACCAAATAAATGGTGTTTTTTCTGAATAATATTCATCAATAATTTCACCAGCTTTTGCAAATTGTTCTGATGTTGCTAGATGCGAACTAATAACACCATTAATACTATTTTTTAATTGACGAGTATCAATTTGATAAAAGAAATTGTTACTATCAAGTTTATTTTGTTGTTGTTCATTATCATGCTTTGGATCAACAGTATAATTAATATAATTTACAACCAACTGGTTTATTTTTTCACTATTAAAATTAAACATTTTGAATCCTCCTTTTACTTAGTTATAATTTTATCACTTTTTGGTGTTAGAAGAAAAAAATTTTAAAAAATAGATTTAAATTTAGTAAAATAGTAAGGAAATTATGAAAAATAAAATAATAATGCCTACTTGTACTTTACCTAAAAAATGACTAAAATATATATTATGTGATTTGATGTTAAAGGAGTTATACAATGTTCAAGTGAAATCCTCGCGTCCATTTTTATTTACGTTTGGGAGCTTTAATTATTTTAAGTTTATTTTTATTGCTTGATTTAATCATGGCAATTTATTATCCACAACCAAAATTTGCACACTTAGGTTATGGTGAAAGAATTTCTAATTATTATTCGTTTTTTACAACGCAAACAAATTATATTGTTGCTCTATATTTTTTCTTATATTTGTTTGAATCAAAATTTAAAAATACAAAACCACACTATGTGATTCAATTAGCAGTTACAACGTACATTACAATTACAATGTTAGTTTTTTGAGTTGGTATTGTTGGTCAAAAAGATCAAGCAGCACAATATCGTCCTTATCACTGAGTGGCAACAGTTATTTTACATTTAGTGATGCCAGTTATAATGATTATAAGTTATGTTTTAACAGCTGGTGATCATTATTATCATTATGAAGAACATCACAAAAAGTATTTATGATTAATTATGTTATATATGGTAGCATATTTAACAATCATTTTAATACGAGGAACTTATCGACATTTAGATGGCAAAGAGCCTAGAACTCTTTTTCCATACTTTTTCTTAAATTATTTTGAACCTGGTGGTGATTTTATGGTTGCCACAGCATTAGTAGTAATTTGTGTTGTTGCAGTTTCATTACAATATTTTTATATTTTCATTAATAATTTATTGTACTTCCGTTATTATCGAAACAAAAATGTTAAGATTGTTCCAATTCAATATGTGATGAAAACTAATAAGGTTACCATCACTGGTTTTATTATAGGAATTATTGTTTTAGTCTTTAATATTATCATTGATATTATTGTTCTTGATATGGCACTTATTTATGATAATTTTTTTCCTCAGCAAAGTTCTAATATTAAATCCATGATAAGATATGATTTTATTGAGCATTATAACATTGATAGTCGGGTTTTAATTGCCTTTATTTGTATTGCAATTTTTGCTTTAATTGGTTTTATTTTTTGCTTTATTTTTGCTTTAAAAGGTAAAATTGGAGCACGACTAGCTGGTGCTTTATTAATGATTACTTTAATGTTCTTTACTTGAATTTGAATTATTGGTCCGGTCTTTTGTTTGACTGTCGGCTTAATTTTGTTTAATGGTCGTGAAAAAGTAACAGAGATTACACTAGTTGAAGTTCATAACCTTCGTCGACTAAAAAAAGCAGCTAAGGCACAAAAGAAAGTTAAGAAATAAGTTAAATTAAAAATAGTGTTGTTATTCACAACACCATTTTTAATTTAATAATTAAGCAACATTATAATTCATTGCTTTTTTTTCTTTTTGCAAAACTAGTAATAAAACAAAACCACTAATTGCTGCGAATAAACCAATTGCAGTAATAATTGCTAAACTAATTTGGTTAGCTAGTTTATTAAAGATAGCCGGCTTCGGTTCCATAATTTTTTAACAATAGAGAATCAATTTGTCAAAATCAAGCATCGGGGGAAAAAGCAATAAATAGACTTCTTGCATAACCTAGTTATTTTAAAATTCCTATAAAATATATTTAAAATAGAAATTATAGGAATCTAAAATTATGAAATTTGATAAATTTGATTTTATTAATA
>NZ_RXFZ02000122.1:0-3142 GCF_044714365.1 Spiroplasma sp. hy2 | reverse complement strand
TTTAATTATTTTTTTCATTAATTATTTACCTCCATATATTAAAAATATACCTAATTTTAGGTATATTTTATAAATATCAAGAGTTTTCGACAAAATTAAAGAATATTTCTTAAAAGAAAAAAATTTTTCAAATAAATTGTTTAATCTTTTTCTGTATTTTTAGCTTCTTTTGATTCAGAAACCGGTTCTTCGCTTACTTGTTGTTCACTAACTTTTAATTCTGGTTTGGTCTGTTCTGGAACAAATGGCATAATTTCTTGATTTAATAAATTAACATTATTAATCATAAATTGCCCTGCTTGACTTGCTAATGAAAAACAACATTTCTTTTTACTACGGGTTCCTTCGGTATGATAAATTACTAATTGATTTGTTTTATCATTGCGTTCAACACGAGTAATTTTTCGAATTAAAATTCGCTCCCCTAAAAAAGCAATTTCCTTTTCATCAATTCCAACAGCAATTAGTTGTAAAAATAAGAAAATATAAACTCCTACCCCAACTGTCAAGCCAAAAACTAACACAATCATAATTGTTGAGAAATCAATAACAAACTGGAATAAAAATCCAAGAATAACAACTGGTAAATTAATTCCTAACACTGTAAATAAAATAATTAAAATTTTTTTATTAATAAAACGTGCTTTAAATTCTCGTTTTGTAAAACTAATTAAATAACCAATAATTGATAAACTAACTGCAACAAATAAAAATGCTGCCATCGAGATTGCAATTATTGTTCCTTTTTCAGTATTTTTCATTTTTAGGCTTTCCTTTCTATCACAATGATTCTTATTTGCGAACTTGTGCCATTACTTCTGAAGCAAAATCAATTTCTTCTTTTTCAATTCCTTCACCAACTTCATAACGAATCATATCAACAACATGAACATTATTTGCTTTTATAACATCACTAATTTTTTGATCAGGATTAACAACAAAAACTTGGTCTAAAAATGATATTTCTGCTAATTGTTTATTTAAACGCCCTTCAACCATTTTTTCTAAAATATTATCTGGTTTTCCAGCATTTTTTGGATCATTTTTTGCTTCAGCCGTTAAAATTGCTTTTTCACTATTTAAAAAATCCGTTGAAATATCATCACGTGAAATAAATTGTGGACGCATTGCCGAAACATGCATTGCTAATTGTTTTCCAATTGTTTCATCAATTTTACCACTAAAAGTTAAAACAGTTGCAATGCGATTATTAGAATGTAAATAAAATCCCATTGATTGATCTGCTTTTAAATGAATTATTTTAAAACGACGTAAGGTAATCTTTTCACCAATTGTTGCAATAGCATGAACAATAACAGTTTCTAATGATTCACCATTAACTGATATTTTTAATGCATCTTCCACAGTTTTCGGTTCATTATTAATTAAAGTTTCTCCTACGGTTGCCATTAAATCTAAAAATTGCTTATTTTTTGCAACAAAATCGGTTTCTGAATTAACTTCGAAAATAACTGTTTTATCACCTTTAGTTACTAAACCAACTAATCCTTCAGCAGCAACTCGATCAGATTTTTTGGCCGCTTTGGTAATTCCTTTTTCACGCAACCATGTAATTGCTTCTTCAATCTTTCCATCAGTAGCTTCTAATGCTTTTTTACAATCTAGCATTCCGACTCCTGTTCTATCTCTTAATTCTTTTACTAATTGTGCAGTAACTGCCATTCTAATTCTCCTTTCAAATTTAAGGGTGCTTGTATTGAAACTAACCAGTTAATACAATTTAATTTTTATGTTATTTTTTTACTATTTTATTATCAACAATTGTTAAATGTTTACTTAATTCACTAAACATTTTAGCTTTTTTTGCTTTTGGTAAGGCAAATCCTTCACTAAGAATTTCTAATTCATCAACTTTTAATTTTGATAATGTTTTTTCTAAATCATTATCAACTACATTAATTGTATCGAAATTAAAACTTGGTGGTGGAACTGGAACTGGTTCTTCTTTAACTGCGACAGGTTCTGCTACAGCAGGTGCCTCTTCTTTTCTTGAAGGTTGTACTTTATGTGCCGAATATGTTTCTTTTCCACGTTCATTTCTTCCACTCATTCTTCGATTATCATATTGCCCACCACGTGAATTACGATTGTCATCACTATCACGGCGCGTAAATTCATTTGGTTTAAATTGAGGTTCTGGCATTTTAATTCCCATTGCATCACCATATAAATCAACAATATGATGAGTAATAATTGCAATTGAGCGTGAAGTATCATCATTTGCTGGAATAATATAGTCAATTGGGTCAGGGTCAACATTTGTATCACAAATAGCAATCACTGGAATTCGTAATTTGCGTGCTTCCCGAACGGCAATATGTTCCTCTTTTGGATCAACCACAAATAATGCTTGTGGTAATTCTTTCATTCCTTTAATTCCACCTAAGAATTTTTCTAATTTATCTTTTTCTTTTTTAATTAACATTTGTTCTTTTTTTGGTAATAATTTTAATTCCCCATTTTTTTCTTGGCGTTCAATATTTCATAATCTTTTAACACGTAAATGAATTGTTTTTAAGTTTGTTAATGTTCCACCTAATCAACGTTGATTAACATAAAAACATTCGCAACGTTCCGCTGCATCCTTAACAATCCACTTGGCTTGTTTTTTTGTTCCAACAAATAAAATTTTTCCCTTACGTGCAGCAATACTTGCCATTAATTTTTTAACATCTTCTAATCTTCATAATGTTTGTTGTAGATCAATAATGTGAATCTTATTCTTTTCACCATAAATGTATGGTTTCATTTTTGGATTTCATCGTTTTGTTTGATGCCCAAATTGAGCGCCAGCTTCTCATAACATTTCTCTTGTTAATTCTTTTGCCATATTTCTATTTAATTCTCCTTTTCGTTAAAACATCCATTTATTTCTAACATTTACCACTATCTTATTAAAACAAATAGCACTGGGCAAATGAATCCATAAATGTGTATTGTATATCATTAATTTTATTGAATACAAGCAATAAAATTATAACATATTTTGTTTTAAACAAACAAATAAAAATGCTTTAATTTTGTCGAAAACTCTTGATATTTATAAAATATACCTAAAATTAGGTATATTTTTAATATATGGAGGTAAATAATTAATGAAAAAAATAATTACAGAATTTAA
>NZ_RXFZ02000121.1:0-3169 GCF_044714365.1 Spiroplasma sp. hy2 | reverse complement strand
TATTTGCAATTATTATAGATAGCATAGAAGATGTATTTAAAATTAAATAATTTAAATAAAAAAGTCATTTTTCGTTGTAGGAAAATATTAAATTTTTAAATAAAAGAATAGGTTATGCAAGAAGTCTAATGTTTCTTTAATTAAATTCCTAAGTCAGGATAACTTGGTGCTTTTGGTTGTTTGTCTTCATCATTATTTACTACAACAGCTTCCGTTGTTAACAACAAAGCACTAACACTACCAGCATGTTGTAAAGCATAACGTGTTACTTTAACTGGATCAACAATTCCTGCCTCAATCATATTTTCTCATGTATTTGTTGCAGCATTATAACCAAAATTGTCATTTTGTTCTTTTAATTTATTAACAATAATTGAACCATCAACACCAGCGTTAGCAGCAATTTGACGAACTGGTTCTTCAATTGCTCGTAACACAATATTTAATCCTAATTTTTCTTCATCATTTAATTTTAAATTTCCTAATTTTTTCCCAACTTGTACTAATGCCGTTCCACCACCAGCAACAATACCTTCTTCAACAGCAGCTTTAGTTGAATTTAAGGCATCTTCAATTCGTAATTTTTTCTCTTTCATTTCTGTTTCAGTTGGTGCACCAACTTTAATGATTCCAACACCATTCGCAAGTTTAGCTAATCTTTTTTTCAATTTATCATGCTCAAATGTTGATTTTTCATTTTTAATTTGATTACGAATAAATTCTTTACGATCTTCAATTTCTGCACGTGTTGCTTTTCCTTCAATAATTGTTGTCGTATCTTTTGAAACAATTACTTTTTTTGCCGTTCCTAAATCATCTAAAGTTAAAGTTTTGAAATCCATTCCTAAATCACCATTAACAAATTTACCTTTTACTAACATAGCAATATCTTCCAATAAATCTTTACGGTTATTCCCAAATTCTGGGGCTTTAACAACACAAATATTGAAAGCACCACGCATTTTGTTTAGTAATAATGTCGGTAAAACATCACCATCAACATCATCAGCAATAATTAATAATGAACGTCCTTCTTCAACAATTTTTTCTAAAATTGGTAGAATTTCTTTCATATTACTAATTTTTTTATCAGTAATTAAAATATATGGATTTTCAAATTCTGTTAACATTTTTTCACTATCAGTTACCATGTATTGTGATAAATATCCCTTATCAAATTGTAATCCTTTAGTAACACTTGTTTCAGTATTGATTGTTTTTGATTCTTCAATAGTAATAACCCCATCATTACCAACTTTAGTCATAATTTCAGCAATTAAGGCACCAATTTCAGGATCTTTTGAACTAACACTCGCAACTTGTGCAATTTCTTCTTTTGACTTAATTTCTTTTGCTGATTGTTTTAATAAATCCACAATTGCTTTAACTGTTTTTTCAATTCCATTACGAATAGCTACAGCATTTGCACCAGCAGTAATATTTTTTAATCCTTCTTTAACAATTGCTTGAGTTAAAACAATTGCCGTTGTTGTTCCATCACCAGCAACATCATTTGTTTTATTAGCAACTTCAGCAACTAACTTAGCTCCCATATTTTCAAAATGATTGCTTAATTCAATTTCCTTTGAAATTGTAACGCCATCATTCGTAATTAATGGTGAACCATAAATTTTTTCTAATAAAACATATTTTCCTTTTGGTCCTAAAGTCACTTTTACTGCATCAGTTAATTTATTAATTCCATTAAGTAATTTCATTCTTGCTTCTTCAGCAAATTTAATTGATTTTGACATATTTCTATTCCCCCTTTAATTTTATTCTTCAATTACGCCTAAAATATCTTCATTAGAAATTAAGACTAATTTTTTATTATTAAATTCAATTTCAGTTCCGGCATATTCGCGATAAAGAACTTTATTATTTATTTTTCCTTCAAAGGTCCCATCTTTACTAACTTCAGTACTAATTGCAATTATTTTTCCAATATGGCTTTTGCTTTTTTCATCTTCTGGTAAATAAATTCCATTAATAAATGTTTCTTTTTTTTCTTCTTTTTCTAAGACAATATTTTTTCCTAGTGGTTTAATCATATAACATTCCTCCTTATTAACATGACTATTAACAAATGGCATATGTAACTGCCAATAATATATTTAACAAATTTTATTAAAAAATGCAAGTATTTTTATAGTAATATAAATCAACTTTTTGCTAATTTTATTTTAATAAACCATTTCATCTTCATCATATCTAATATTAGTTGAAAGATACTCAGATAAGATTCTTTTTTCATGTTTTCCATGATAAGTTTCTCAAACAATAATGTTTGGTAATATTTTTGCAACAATTCGTATACGATGTTTTTTGTCACTATCATTTCAAATCACATTAATTTTATTTCAATTATTTCAGATCAAATTAGCGAATGATGACATATATTCTAATCTTCTAATTCTTCCATCAATGGAAACATTTCTTGCTTCAGAAAATATCTCTGCAATAAAAAAATTAATAAACTTTTTTTGTTTGTACAAATAGTACGATAAATAATGATTTGAGTCCATAATATTGATCGAAATGAAGCATATAAAATTTTAATATCTGTAAAAATACTTTCTAATGACGCTTCAATTTCATCTTGATTATCATTGAAACTTCTTTTAACCCTAGTTTCTTGTTTAACATTATTTGCTACATTTTCTTGGTTGTCTTGACTCATAAATGGACATTTATTAATAACGAACCGATATTAATAATACCAACTAAAATTAGTCATAATGTACTTTTTTTCATTACCAATTTTCCTTTCTCTCTATGTTTTTAATTGATATATTTAAATCTTATCGTATTAACTAATTTTAAGGTAAATTAAAAAATAAAAATCTCTCAGATTGAGAGAGATTTTTATTCTAAAAAAGTTTTATGCTTGTCAACGTAATTTTCATCCAGCAACACTAACATATGTTCCAATTAAAGCAAGGGTCGCATGTAAAAAATTGGGGTTTTGAAAAAACTCAGAAATTGAATAAGAATAATAAATTAAACCATTTACTAAAATGKTTKTTTTCTTTGTAGGTAGAACATTATTGTGAATTTTTTGTATTCCTTGATAACCACTGTCAACTATTAATTTGGTATTTTTTAAAATTGAAATTTTTGATTCTTTAAATAAAGCATAATCATGTTTTTTTCCAAGCGAAAAACTTGT
>NZ_RXFZ02000120.1:0-3200 GCF_044714365.1 Spiroplasma sp. hy2 | reverse complement strand
ATYTAATTATTTTTTTCATTAATTATTTACCTCCATATATTAAAAATATACCTAATTTTAGGTATATTTTATAAATATCAAGAGTTTTCGACAAAATTAAAGTAAATCCTTAATTTATTTTTTATTTTATATGATAATATTACTTTGTCAGAAGTTTTAGAACATTTTAAAGGAGCTTTAAAAGATGTTTTTAATATATGGAGAAGATGCTTTTTTAATTAAAATGCAAAAAAATAAGATTTTAAAAAAAATTAATCCTGATAATGAGTATGATTTACAAGAATATAATTACTTAGAAGACCCCCTATTATCTATTCTGAATGATGCCAACACAATTCCAATGTTTTCAGGAAAAAGAATAATAATAGTTAATGATAGTTATTTTCTTACAGAAGAAAAGATTAAGACAAAAATAGACAATAAAAGTTATTTAACAAGTTTAATGGAATATTTAGCAGCTCCAAATCCGAGTACTTTTATTATTTTTATTTGTCCAGTCAATAAACTTAGTAATCGTTTAAAAATAACTAAACAAATGTTAGCGTTAACTAGTGTTTTAAAAGCAACAAATTTATCATATAATGAATTAATTAAGTTTATTGATGATTATATTACAAAGCATAATGGGACGATTAAACAAAATTTAATTCCTAAGATTGTTGAATATTTGCCAAATAATTTATATGTTATTAAAAATGAATTAGAAAAATTATTATTAATAAATTCAAATATTACGATGGAATTAATTGAAAATAATATGACAAAGTATTTAGATACCGATATTTTTAAATTAGTTGATGATTTATTAAAAAATGATTTGAATAGTTTTTTAATAAATTATCATTATTTACAAGAACGCGGTTTAAATAGTATTGCTTTATTAGCATTAATTACCAATAGTATTATTTTTACAAGAGATATTATTGTTTTATCTGCTTTAAAAAAAACACCTTCACAAATTGCAGAAATTTTACAAATTCATCCGTTTCGAGTAAAAAAAATTTCAGAACATATGCATAATTTCAGTATTAATAAAGCAAATAATATTATTCAAGAATTATTTTGAATTGATTATAATATAAAAAAAGGTATAATAAGAAAAGAAATTAGTAGTGATTTGTATTTAATTAAATTATTTGATATAAATTAAATTATTACAAAAAGAGAGATGAGGGACATAAATAAATGAAAGAAAATAAATTATATGCCCATATAGTTTATACATTATATAATATCTTTAACGATGATAATATTAAGGCACAAGTAATAGTTAACCAGGACTTTAAAAAATTAGTAATTCAACAAATTTGTAATTTATTAACATTAGAAAAAGAATTTAATGCAAATTTAAATGATAATAAATTTACTCTTTCATTTGCTCAAGTTTTGGCTGATATTACTAATGAATCAGAAACAATTGAAAAGGTTGACGGGGCTACTTTTAATATGTTAGATGAAGAATATGTTGTTTTTGTGCAATATATTGTTTCAAATTTTAGTGTTGAAAAAAATTATATTACCAGAGAAAACATCGTCACTAATGAGTTAATTGATGCCACAGCTGATTTTACTGATGAAAAGGCAATTGATAATGCTCGTGAGAAGTTAAAAGTTAAAGCTAATGAAGAAGGGGCAGACGAATCACAACCGGAAGTAGGACCAGCAAGAGGAATTGGAGGCATAGGAGCGCCAATGGGTGGCATTAGCCCAGACTTTAGTGATCCAAGTAAATTTGATATGTCACAAATGATGCAGCAAATGGCAAATATGCCAATTCATCCACGCTTAGACCCACGGTTTTATTTTTATACTTCAAAACCAAAGTATATGCCAATTTTAAAGAAAATTGTTGCTGGTTTTGTTATTTTAGCTTCTGCTTTGTTAATTTTATTGTGATTTTTAAATTCCTATTTAAATATCTATTTAGACACAAAAGTAATTGTTTATACAATCCCAGGAACTAGTGCAGTTGTTATTATTGGTGGTGGGGCTGATAGTGCTTTACATAATGCTAACAATAATTTTAGTGAAGTATTTAGTTTTGGTCCAAAATATAAATTTTTATTAATGCAGTCCGCCGGATTGCAAACCTTCTCAGGAATTTTATCGATTTTGCCAGGAATTTTCTTGGGTTATGAATTATTAGGGAAAAACCGTTTTAAACGGGATAATTATGTTGTTAGATTCTGACCAGTTGTATTATCAATCATTATTCTTCTTTATTCTTCATTGTCATTAATTCAAGTATTATTACCAAATGTTGTTGAGAAATATTTTAATAGTATATCGGTACCTAATAATGGCTATATTATTAAAAACGACCCACAATTAGAAATAACAGAATGATTATTATTACCAGATTCAGATTTAACTATGACAATTAATAGTTTAGTAAGCGAAGTTTATAATAGCACAACTTACCAAGTATTACATATTTTTACAATTATTTCAATGATTGCTGGTCTTCTTGCGGGAATTATGGTTATTATTTTAGCAGTTTTAGCTCCTAAAACAGACCGTAATAAATTAATTCGTGCCAATACAGAATACCAAAAAGCAGTTACTGCAATGATGAATAGACAAAAATATGAAATGGATCCAACATTATTTGATGATGAGTTTAAGGATGATAATGTTTTTGAAAAAGATGATTCTAATAAATCAAAAGATAAATAAAAAAAATCATATTAATTATGATTTTTTTTATTTTTTTAATATTTACTGTCTTTGTTGAAAAGGATTTTGAAATTAATGTGCTTTAAGCATTAATCTTCTTTTAACACGAGCAGCTTTATTAGCATGATAAATTCCTTTAGTAACTGCTTTGTCAACTAAACTAATTGCAGTATTAACTAATTGTGATGCGTTTGCTTCTTGTGCGTTAATAGCGATTTCTGCTTTTTTGATTGCTGTTTTTACTGATGATTTAAAAGATTTATTTGCTAAATTAGCTTTTGAATTTGTTTTAACTCTTTTAATTTGTGATTTAATATTAGCCATTTTTGCTCTCCTTTCGACTTTTAATACACAAAGGAATTATAGCAAATAGATAAAAAAGTGTAAAAGAAAGTACTACTTTTTTTAATATTTTATCTTTAATTTTGTCGAAAACTCTTGATGAAATAAAAAAAATCATCAATATGACAATTTGAAAACTAATTTTGTGTAAGATTATGATTTTGCTTTAAATTTTTTAAWRT
>NZ_RXFZ02000119.1:0-3224 GCF_044714365.1 Spiroplasma sp. hy2 | reverse complement strand
TYTRTAATTATTTTTTTCATTAATTATTTACCTCCATATATTAAAAATATACCTAATTTTAGGTATATTTTATAAATATCAAGAGTTTTCGACAAAATTAAAGAACAGATGTAATTATTTAGGTTATGTTATAATCTATAAGACAGAAAGAGGGTGCAGGTGTGTTACAAAATAATTGAGATGTTTTTTTATTTAATCCATTAATGTTATTATTGTTATTTGTTCTTTACATATTAATTTTAATAAAAAACATTAAAATTAAACATACTAGTCAGAAGGCATTCTTTATTCAAACGTTTTTATATTGATTTGCATTATCATCAATTATTGGTGATAATTTTGAGTTCCGTGATTTATTCTTTGCTGCATCAATTAATAATATGGAAGGAATTGCCATTATTGCAGCAACTTCCCTTTCTCTTTATGTTTTTTTAGCGATGATTCCTTATGTATTTTTACATAAGGTTTTTTCTCGTATTGGTTGACATTTTTTTCAATATACAATGTTTGGAATATCAATGCTTGGAATTTTTATTTTAATTGTTTATCCTTCCGCACCAACATTAATTAACGCGGCAATTTTTCTTGGTTTTGGAATTATTACAAAGGCTAGTTATTTTTTATCATATAATGAAGCATATGGTCGTAAGTTTTTTCCATTTAAAACAATTAGTTTAGTAGCGCCATTAATGACATTTGCGCTTATTTTTGGTAGTGAGTTTAATAATATTGTTATTAAAGTAGGAAGTAATTTAACTAATCAGTTGCAAATAGGAATTATTGGAATTGGTGCAATAATTGCTATTGCGGGTGCAACCATTTTATATGCTTTATTTTCACATAAAGAATTTACATCAACATCATTTACGATTGAACAGCAAAAAATGTTTGAACCATTTAAATGGGGAAAAGTATTAATTATCTTTTTTATGGTAATTTTAATTATTATTTTAAAAGAAGTGTCTCAATCAAATATTTATCTTTGATTGTTAGGCCAACGCACATGAGAAAAATACCATGATGTTTGAAAAGTCAACCAATTTGTGTGTTTAAATGAACAATTATTCCTAATTCCACAATTTTTTGGTGCTTATTTAGCTTGTCATTTACTGTATAATAAAATTGGTGTTAAATATTGCTTTGGGTTAGGATTATTACTATGATTTATTTTCTTTAGTATTACTGCATTTAATCATTCGCCAGAAGCTTACTTAGCATTGCAAGTTATTAATGGATTAGCTTTTGCTATGTGTTTTAATATTTTGTTTGCAATGACGTGTGAATGAAAATATCGTTCACCAACAAATAAACCGATTGTAGCACAATTTCAATTATTATGATTTGGATTAGAATTCATTATTAAATTTGTTGATGATGTGATGCGTGATAAAAAGGTTGGTATATTTAAAGAATATGTTTATGGTCAACAATATATTCCCCGTGATAGTTTTGCGATTCAAATTGATAATATTACAACAATTATTTCAACAATTTGTGCCACAATTGTTTTACTTTTATTGTTAATATTTTATTATACTTCAGACCTAATTTTAGCTGAATATCGTAATCATTTACGTTTATTAGTTCCGAAAGTTAATCTATTATTACGCGAAAGTTTTATTAGTCGTGTTAAATCAAATATTAATTCTGAAACAAATAACAAGAAAAAAACTTAAATAAAATAATTGTTGTTTTAATAAAAGAATATTTTTAGTATTTTTTTTAAATTATGGTTAAAGGAGATTAGAATGAAAAAAATAATTAAGATTTTAATGGCACTACAAATTGGCACTACTTCTGCTAGTTTTTTAACATCTTGTGTTAAAAAATACCAATATATGTATGATATTTGGGTAATTACTAGTGGTGGGTCAATTAATGATAAATCTTATATTCAATCAGCGTGAGAAGGAGCAAGCAAATATATCGTGTCACAATTTACCCAAGTTTCATCAATGACACAATGACGAGATAGTCCATTGCGAGCTAGCTATTTTGAACCAAATGGTATTATACCAGGTGAATTTAAAGCAGCTTATATTACAGCTAGTATTGCTGGGGCAAAGACGCTAATTTTACCTGGTTTTAGTCATGCCAACACCATTGGTTGAGCAGCAAACTTAGTGGATAATGTTATTTTTATTGATGGTAGTGGTCAGAATGTTCATAAAAATATGGACCCATACGGTTCGTTAGCTGATAATATTGTCGGAATTTTATTTCAAAAAGAAATTGCTGGTTTTTTAGCGGGTCTTGTTACAGCAATATGACTTAATTTGCATCAAACAGAATTTCAACAACAGTTAAATATTGCAACTTATGGAGGAATGGATAATCCAGTTGGTGTTTCAAATTATTTATGAGGATTTTTATTATCAGCGGATGTGTTTAATGAAATTATTAAGAACGATGTTAGATATCCTAATTTACATCAATTGATGACAGATATTTTAGCAATAATTAAAAACATAAACCCCAAAATTAATAATTTATTACCAATAAGAAAAGTTCAAGAAGTATTAAATGACAATGAGTCATGGTTTTCACAATCATTTAATCAAGGAGAAGGAAAAGTGATTTCTGATTATTTAATTACTAAAAAAGCAAGTATTATTTTTCCTGTTGCAGGACCACAAACCCAAGATACAATTGACCGAATTAAATATAATAAAACGAAAACAAAAGTTGTTGGAGTTGATACAGCACAATCTCAAATATATGGTGATGAATATATTATTACTAGTGGGTTATTAAATATTGCACAAGCAACAGAAGATGCTTTATCTAATATCTATTCAACAACTTGTAGTTATAATAATGTAACTAAACAATGAGATAATAAGCAACTTGATTCTTGTTGAATTAATACTGACCAATCTTCAAAAACAAATTCAAATTGATTAGGGATTGAAAAAACAAAATGGATTAATGATAGTATTATTAATTATATTAATAACGATGCAAAGATTACTAAATTAACAACAACAATTGGGATGATTTATGATCAAATTAAACAAGAGCACTTTACTGATACATTAAAATTAACTTATCAAAAACAAAATGAAGTAAAAACTAAATTATTAGAGACATTAGAAAAGGGTTTAGGATAAAAATAATATATTACTTTAATTTTGTCGAAAACTCTTGATGAAATAAAAAAAATCATCAATATGACAATTTGAAAACTAATTTTGTGTAAGATTATGATTTTGCTTTAAATTTAA
>NZ_RXFZ02000118.1:0-3300 GCF_044714365.1 Spiroplasma sp. hy2 | reverse complement strand
TAKAAAATTAGCCCGAAATGATTTTTATAAGGGTTTTAAAGTTTCTAATTTAGAAACAATTAATAATTTATTAAAAATTGAGAAAAATATTCAAAAAATAAGTCCTACATTAGTTCAAAAAATACCGCGCGTAAATGAAAAAAACGCTAATAAATGATTGTCTGAATATGGATTAAACATTGATAAAATAAGCAAAATTAGTACTAATGAGTGATATAACATTATGACCAACCTTCATAAAAAATGTGTTGGTAAAAACATACTATTAAATGCTAATTTAATGCGTGGTAGTAAAATATATAATAATAAATTATTAAATCTTTTACATCAAACACCAATTAAATTAAATAAAGCCTTAAATTATTTAAATCCAAATTTTTATATTCAAAAAGTAACTAAAAAATTATTAGCCCCAATTGAAAAACAAATAATTACTATTAAACAAAAAGTAATTAGTAAAATTACTGATAAAACTAAAAAAATATTATCTAAATTTGAAACTAAGGCTATTAAAAAGGGCCAATTATTACCTTTTGCTTATGGTTCTGATGTTTTTTTAGCAGTAAAAATTGTTCCATTATCAGTTGCGGGTGAAGTTGCTTTAACAATATATTATAAAAATCCGCAATATGCTCCTATTGTCGTTATGACAACTTTAATCAAAGTAGAACAGTTTGTTTTGGCTTCTGAACCGTTTAAATTCTATATGAACAGTGAGTGGTTTATTGGTTGGGGATTTAAAAAAACAAGTTTGTTTAATTTAGTTTCTTTTGCCCCACTTGCTTATCAGCAAGTAGTAAAAGATAGTTTTAAAATATATCGGACAATTGCTAAGATATTAAAGTTGCAAGAACAATTTAAAAATAACTTTAATAAAGATAAATTGTTAAATACGCTAGAAGATAGTGCGGTTACTAGTTTATTGGGTAATGAACTAGTATTTCAAACATATAAACAACTCAGAACAAAACAAGATTTAAACAAAACAATTAAAACAAAAACATTACTAAATAGTAAAAAATTTATATTAAAGAAAATATATTCTAAAAAAAGTAAATGATAAGGAGATGATTAAATGTTAAATGAATTATGACAAAATGTTACTTTGGAAAATTATAATAATTTTAATCCAATGACAGGTAAAATTACACAAGTTCCAGTTCGTTATAATAAGTTTTTTAAAGATGATGTAGAATTATGATTTAAAACTTTTGCATTAAGAGCCCAAAATATGATTAATTCCTATTTGAATTATCCATTTTCAAAATTAAAGTTTGAAACATTTAAAGACCCATTATTAAAGAAAATTTGTATTAATATGGTGTTTATTACAATTGAGCATTGAACATTTAATCGTATTCCAATTGAGTTTTTTACTTCGGCAAATATAAGTGTTGGTGATATTAATTATTCTTCACAAAATGACCCTATGGCAACATGACAAGGTCTATTGCCTACCTATGCAAAATCATTGGCTAATTTAACAACTTTAAAGAAAATGTTTCGCACTTTTAAAGAAGAAGGCATTGATTTAACAATGATAGATTTAGAAGCATATTATACACAATTAGAAGTTGATGCTTTAATAGAAAAAGAAAAAATTAAGATTGACAATAAAAGTATTGTTAAAAATAACAATAATGAAATAAATGTTCCATTTGATAATAAAACTATCATTAAAAATGATGGTGGAAAAATTGAAGTTTCAGATTTAAAACAAAATAAAATTACTTTAATGTCAAACGCCAGTAAAAATAATAATGCTGATTTTAATGCTGAAACTGGTGAATTAAGAATATGAGACCCTAGTTTTGGTGGAAGTAAAATAGTTGCGAATTATGATGTTATCGATGGTGGTGTTGCAGGAATTGAGAGTACAGATGATACCTTTGGTACTACTAAATATATTGATAAATTTTATTTACAGAAAAAAGATTTACCTAAGATTCCTAATAAATGAGAAGTTGTTAATACTACTAATTTTGTTCAAGGTTCTCAAATATATAAAATTGAAAATTTTAATAAATCAGAATATTATTATCGTTTATGGTGTTATACAAGTTATGAAATAGAACTCTTTATAATTACTCATATAAATTTTGAAGGTCAATTAGCAAGTGGAATATCATATGGAAATAATCCAAGTAGTTGAATTACCATTCAATTATTTCCTGAAGGTGAGTTTAAATTATCATCAACATCAAATGATGTTAAAATTAAAAAATTATATATTCAAAGAAAAAAATTAAATTAGAAAGGAGATGTTATTATGCCAAAAGTAGAAGTTAAAGATGTAATTATGTTTTTGAAAATATTTGGAATTTCATCATTGTTTTTTATAGCAGGAATTATTATTTGTTTTATAGGACCTACTAAATTAGGGATTGGTTGACCTGCATATGTAATTATTGGTGCAATGCTTAATGGTTTTGGGGTAATTGTTTTAATTATTGAAACAATTAGATTTATCAAAACACATAAAAAAGAACAAAAACAAGATAGTATTGAAGATGTTATTAAAAAAGAAGATACAAAATAAAGGGGTGTTATAAATGGGATTGTTACCAGCAAAAAAGAAATTAAAAAAAGAATATGATATTGATAGTTATTATCTTAATTTAGCATCAACGATTAGTAATCGTAAAAATGTTACTGTTCAAAAACATAATGAAATTTTAGAAAAAAGAATTTGTGAAGATAATGCTAATTTTTTAAATCCACGAGATTTAGAAATTAGCATTTATAATCCGCTTACTAATCAACAATTAGATACTAAATCAATTAATAATTTTTTAAAAATGCAAGACTTTATTAATAAGAATTGATATAACGAATATAAAATTAATAAGAATGGTAAAGGTGCATATTTTATTTTTGCTAATAATTCAAAACTTAATTTTATTACCATTGATTTTTACAATGACCAATATGATGAATTAGGTAATTTAGTATCTTGTACTTTTGATTATGACCCTTATATTAAAAATGACCAGAGTGTTTTTATTACTGAAAAATTAGAAATTGATTATATAACTAAACAAGTAAAAGTTATTAGAAAGTTAAAAACAAGATTATACAGTACTATTACAGACTTATATATTGATGATGCTAAATGGAATAATTATACAACTTTACAAAGAGAAGAAATATTGCAACTTAATTTTATTCCAATTGAAATTATTCCTAATAATCCTAATTTTGAACCTTCTGCTCGTTATGGCAAACAATTCGCTAGTATTTTAGATATTATTGCTGAAAAAATAATGTTAGACCCATTATTAAATAGTGGTAAATTTACTA
>NZ_RXFZ02000117.1:0-3329 GCF_044714365.1 Spiroplasma sp. hy2 | reverse complement strand
AAWANNNNTTTTCGTTGACTTAAAAAAGATAAGCGTTGATTAAAAATAAAAAATAAAATTAAAGAAATTAAAAGACAGCATCCAAGATATGAAGTTAAAGAATTAGGATTATTACAAATGGATGCTAAATATTTTATGCCAAGTAAATTTCCAGTTGAAAAAAAGTATTATGTTTATGATTTTATTGATGAAAGAATGAGAGGAGTATTCGGTTATATTTATGATAAATTATGTACTGAAAATGCTATTGATGCTGTTAAAAGAGCAATTATTGATTTTAAAAAAATATTTGGTATTAAAATAACACGGATTAGAACTGATAACGGTTCTGAATTTATTAATAGTCATCGGAATAATCAAAAAAGTAGTGTTAAAGAAACTACTTTTACTCAATTTTTAACAGATAAAGATATTTTGCATCAGACAACACCGGTTCGTTCTCCACAATCAAACGGTAAAATTGAAAGATTTCATCAAAATTATACTAAGTTATTTGTATTTGATGAAAAAATATTGGATGCAGTTAGTTTACAAAATAAATTAAATGATTACTATTATTTTTATAATTTTGAAAGAGTGCATAAATCTTTAAATTTTCAGACACCATTTGAATTTTTAAATAATTTAACTAAATAATTTAAAATTTATAAAGTTTTATTTAAACTATTTTTTAGTGTACCAATTTTATAATTTTTATTTATATATTTATCATTTTTAATGATATTTTTTCATTTTAAATTATATATTTTATTATTTTTCCTTGTTTTGTTGAAATCTCCAAAATGTCTGTGGTATATTACACCTTCAATCCAATTTTGCTTTCATATCTCTTCATAGTTACAATTTATTGCATCATATGCAATTGCAATTTGCCGGTTGTTTGAATTTGTATAACCCTTTGTTTCTAAAGATTGTCCGTCTTTAATAATAACTAATAACAGAACTTAAAACTTTATTAATTTCTTGTTTTGTTCAAAGAAAAGCACAAATATTATAAAATAATGTAATAATTTCTTTTAATTTATTTTGATAAGTTGAACAATAATGATTGATAAATTGTTGTCAAGAATGTCGAACTGGTTCATCTAAAAAGGACAATAATTCATCATAAGAAATAAATGCTTTTTGATCATAGAATGGTAAATTAGTATAATTAACTGGACTTAAAAAAGCATTTATTAAATTTTGTTCAAGTTTTGTTGCAATATTATTATTAATTCACATTCCTCAGTAACCTCGATTTTGTACTCAAGTTTTATTTGGAGCATATTGTCGATTTAAATCAATTTGATTAGCAATTGATTTATCAAGAGTATAATAAAGAATCACTGATCCTCGATAAAACGAAAAATCACTTGAAATAATTGTTGCTGATGAAGAACTAATGTTATCTTTAATTTTTATTTTATTAATATTTAAATTAGGAAATTGTTGTTTTAATTTTTCTTTAATCTGTATTTTTTCGGAATATGTAAGCCATTAGTTTTAAGGGTTTTTAAATTGGGGTCAGTAACATTGTCCCTAACTCAAGTGGTCTTGGATTTAAATAACCAAGATATCAGACATACAGAACAAAACTGATAAAAACCGTTACCATTAAAACTAATGTTGAATTAATCATTCACCATTTTTTGCTATTTTCTTTCATATGTTTTTCCTTTTCTAAGACTTTTAATAATTTATAATGTTTAATCTTGGATAGTCATTTTATTATTTAGAAATAATTTTGTTAAAACAACATTATTTTGTATCACAAAATAAAAACTGTTTAAAAAACAGTTTTCTTAAATAGATTAATTAAAACCCATTCCGCTTAGACCACCCATCCCAGGAATATTTGGCATACGCCCTGATTTAATTTGACGAGCAATTTCATCAACTTGTTTTTTTGTTTTTTCAAATTGATTAATTAGCTCATTATATTCTTTTTCAGTTCGTCCTGAGCCTTTTAAAATCCGATTTTTTCGTGATAAATGTTTTAATAATCGTGGTTCACGACGTTCTTTCACTGTCATTGATGATAATAATACTTCGGTTACTTTTAATTTTCGTTCAGCATCAGCAATTTTTTCATCACTTAATTTTGGCATTCCAGGTAATAATTTCATAATTCCGCCCATTTTACCCATTTTTGAAATTTGGCGCATTTGGTTTAATAAATCTTGCAAATCAAACTGTCCCATCATCATTCGATTCATTGTTTTTTTGATATCACGTTCATCTAATACATCTTTTGCTTTTTCAACTAAGGTTTGAACATCTCCCATTCCTAAAATTCGATCAGCCATTCGGTCAGGATAAAAGATTTGTAAATTACTCATTCCTTCTCCAGTTCCAATAAAAGTAATTGGTAATTTTGTTAAATGTGTAATTGACAAAGCAGCCCCACCACGAGCATCACCATCTAGTTTTGTAACAACTACTCCTGTTAATTTTAATAACTGATTAAATTCATTCGCAACATTAATAATGTCTTGCCCTGTCATCCCATCAACAACAAGAAGAATTTCATCCGGGGTAATATTATTTTTAATTTCTTTTAATTCTTGCATTAACTCAGCATCAATATGTAAACGTCCAGCTGTATCAATTAAAATAACATCATTTTTATTATCTTTTGCATAAGTAATTGCTTGTTGCGCAGTCGTTACTGGATTTTGTGTTCCGCGCTCAAAAACTTCAATATTTAAATTTTTTCCAATTGTTTTTAATTGTTCAATCGCTGCTGGTCGATAAATATCACAAGCAACTAATAATGGTTTTTTGTGATATTTCTTTTCAACTAACTTAGCAATTTTCCCCGTTGTGGTTGTTTTACCACTTCCTTGTAAACCAACCATCATTACAATTGTTGGTTTTGAAGTAAATGATAATTCTTTAACTGTTTTTCCAAATATATTAACTAATTCTTCATGCACAATTTTAACCATCATTTGTGATGCATTTAATCCATCAAGAATATATTCACCGCGTGCTTTTGTTTCAACAACTTTAATAAAATCTTTAACTACTTCATTATTAACATCAGCCTCCAATAATGCTAATCGAATTTCACGCATTGTTTCAGTAATAGCATCAGTCGTTAAAGTTGATTTTTTCATATTTTTTTCAATTGATTTTTTCAATCGATTCGCTAAAAAATCTCCAATCATATTTTTTCTCCTTTAATTTTTATAACAAATACACTCTTATTAATTAATTATACTAAAATTAACATAAAAAAACTTTAATTTTGTCGAAAACTCTCTTTAATTTTGTCGAAAACTCTTGATATTTATAAAATATACCTAAAATTAGGTATATTTTTAATATATGGAGGTAAATAATAA
>NZ_RXFZ02000116.1:0-3361 GCF_044714365.1 Spiroplasma sp. hy2 | reverse complement strand
AWWATCAAATTTATCAAATTTCATAATTTTAGATTCCTATAATTTCTATTTTAAATATATTTTATAGGAATTTTAAAATAACTAGGTTATGCAAGAAGTCTATTAAAACCTATCAAATGTTTCGGGATAAATATTATCATACATATTAAGACTCTGTAAGATTTGAATTGTTTTTTTAGTTAGTCTAATTTTTTCACTCTGCTTGTTTTCTTGGATATGACGTAATAGTTCTGCTTTAGCAATTGGTTGAATACTAAAATATTGGATTCAAGCTAAAACTAATTGAGCAACAGTACAATTATATTTTTTAGCTTCGGCAACTAGAATTTGATTTTCCATTGTATTAGCAATTGGTGAATATGCTTGTACCAAAATGTTTTTATTTTGACAATATTGTACACGATCTCATCTTTGGTTAAAAGGATTAAATTCAATTTGGTTTAAATTTGGATAAATACCCGTTTCTTCAAACAAAATTTCAATCATATCCTTATCAAAATTACTTACACCAACAACATTAATTAACCCTTTAGCTTTGCATTGTAGCAATTCGGTATAGGCTTTGATAGTTTTGTAAAAATTTAAATTTGGGCGATGAATTAAAACAATATCTAAATAAGTAACATTTAATCGTTTTAACGACTCTAGCACAGCATTGGTAGTATTCTCTGCCTCAATATCATCACATCAAATTTTTGTTTCAATAGTAATATCTTCTCGCCTTTGATTATTAGAATTTAAATATTTTTTAATTGCTCGTCCAACAATTTCTTCATTTTGATAAACTTTAGCAGTATCAATAATTTTATAACCATTTTGTAAAGCATTAATAATCGCCTCTTCTTTTTTTAAAAATAAAGTTCCAAATGCAATTTTCTCTAAGCTAAATGGCATTGTTCTAACCTCCTCTAAAATTATTTACTATATTGTTTTAATAACTCTTCAATATTATCTGTTATTGGATATTTTGATATAATTTGATGATAAATATTATTATAATCAATAAAAGAATGGACAACATATTCTTTCTCAATAATTTGTAATGGTTTTAAAACTGTTCTACCTGTTAAACTAGCGGCAAAAAACATTGCTTGTTTATCAGCAACTAAATCTTGTTCAGAAAAAAATTGTGTTGTAACTAATTTTTTTCTGTTCTAAACCTTGCTGTTCAATTTTCATTCGTAATGCTGTTTCTTTTTCATTTGGTCAAATTTGCTCATACCGAATTAAACGTGCAAACATTTTATAATTAGTTGCAATTGCTAATGCACTCATTAGAACTCCTTCTGGTGCACCACCAATTCCATACAAAAAATCAGCCTTCTTTAAAACAACATCAATTGCCCCTAATACATCTCCTTCATTAATTAATTCAACCTTAATGCCTAATTGACACATTGTTTTTATTATTTTTTGATGACGCGGTTTATTTAAAATAATACATGATAAATTTTGCTTAATTTTTAATAAAGTCAATAAAATTGCTTCAATTGGTTTATTAAAATCAACTATTACAGCTAAGTCCTGTGATAAAAACAATTTTTCCATATACATTTCTGGGATTTGTAACATTGTATTATTTTTAGCAACAGCAATACATAAAATTGAACCCGGTTCATTTTTACTAGCTGGTATTGTCCCTTCAATTGGGTCAACTGCAATATCAATCGTAATTGCTTGTTGATGAGAAAAAGTTTGCCCTTGACATAACATTGGTGCTGCATCAAGTTCACCTTCGCCAATTGCAATTTTTGCTTTAACATCATTACTTGTTAATAATTTATTAATAATATCAACTGCTTTTTGGTCTAACATATTTTTATCATTTTTATCAACCAATTCATATGAAGCAATCACAGCTAACTGGACCGCACGTAAAAATAAAAGACTATTTGTTTTCATTGTTCATTCCTTTGCTTGCTATTAATATTTAATCATATAATTTCCAAAATAAAAATGTAAAATACCTTACATTTTTATTTTTTATTAACCTTATTTTGTATTTTGTTTTGGAATCTTACCAAATAATTCATGAAAGGCCCGCTTTGATCCAACTTTACTAGCACGAACTAAAAATTCATTGCTAGAAATAATAAAAGTACAAAAGACAATTGGAATAACATATACTCAATAATATCATGTTGGTTCTGAAATTTTATTTGGAACATTTACTGCAATAAAAATATATTGAAAAATTGGGGTTCAAAAAAACATTAATAATTGGGTTGAAGTTGTATAGGTGGGTCCAGACACTGCTAAACATGCATAATATAGCATTCGAGAACTACCCATAATAATCCCTCCAGCAAGAACAATTAATGCATAATCATAATATTGAAAATTAGCAAAAATTTTATAACCATCTAAGAAACTTTGATGAGAAAAAACTGCAGCAATTGGTGTCCCTAATAATAACATTAATATCGCTGAAGAACTTGTTTTAATTGATACTGTTTCATGATCTGTAAATTTAATTTTTGAAGAACTCATTAAATGGGACATTCCTAATGCTTCCATTGCATAAAAGCCAGCGGTCACTAAAGCTAAACACATCCCTCCAATCGATGATCAAGCTAATCCTTCTTCAATTACAAAATGAATTGACATTCCTAAAATTAAACATGTAGAAATTGCTAAAGCAGTTCAAGTATATTTACTTTGACGAGCACGAAAGAAAATAGCACTTCCAATTGCCGCTAAAATAACATTTAAATTTAACAATAATCCTGGAACAGTTCCATCTGTACCACCTTGATGATTAATTGTTAATAAAACTGATAACTGAAAAAATACCATTGCAGCCGGACCACCTAAAAAACCATATAATACAATTAGTCAAGTTTCTTTGTGACGAAGTAATTTTAAAAAATTAATAAAATTTTTGGGTTTATAAAAAATAAACATTACAAAAGTTGCCATTATTTCTTGAACTGTCACATAAAAAGTGGCATTAATTGGCGCTGCTAAATTACCATATGGTCCTTGTTCTGGAATAATATATAGCATTAATGGGACAATAGAATACCCAACTGCAGAAATTAATCCATACATAATTCCCAGAATAATGCGACGTTTTGTACGAATAGTATCTAATTCATTTTTTACATTTTTTTCTTTTTGTAATAACTGTTGATCTATGGTAACCTGATCTGCCATATTTATACTTTCCTAATCCATTCTTTTTTACTATAATATAATATTGTTTTTTTTAAAACTATTAGTTATATCTTACACTAAACATAAAAAAAGTTAAACTTTTCCTTTAATTTTGTCGAAAACTCTTGATATTTATAAAATATACCTAAAATTAGGTATATTTTTAATATATGGAGGTAAATAATTAATGAAAAAAATAATTARA
>NZ_RXFZ02000115.1:0-3391 GCF_044714365.1 Spiroplasma sp. hy2 | reverse complement strand
AWTTATGTGTAATACAACTTTTAAAAAGTTAATAAAAGTTGTGATAAAAAGTTTCTATTTTAAGAACTTAAGATGCTGTCCTTTCTCTGAATTAATTAATAATTATGAGTTTACAAATAAAAAAACAACCCTTTAATAAGAGTTGTTTTAGCGCGTTTCGTTTTACAGTTTACACATTAAAATAATAATTAAAAGGAATGATTATCATAAATAAACATTCCTTTTAACTATTTTTAAAATTATTTTATAATCAATTTTTTGTCACTTTAATATAACCAACTTTTGATAATTGAGCAGTGATACAATACGCTCCAATAACTCCTATGACGATTGGAATATATACTAATGGTGGTGCTGTCATTGGAAAGACATTGTTCAATGCATATGGAATTAAGAATCCTAATAATACAACAATTCCTGTGGCAACATTAACTGGTCAAGTTGGTTTTGATTGAATAAATGGAATTTGTTTTGTTCTAAACATTAACATAACAACGGTTTGAGTAATTAATCCTTCAATAAATCAACCCGATTGAAAAATTGCAACATGATAAGCGGCATTTGCCGAAGTAGGATCAGCATGATATGCACTAAAGACACCAAAACCATACCCCAAAATAATAAAGGTTATTACATCAAAAACACTACTAATTGGGCCGTTAACAAAGGTAAATGATAACATACCTTTTGTACGTCAGCGCTGTGGTTGTAATAAGAAATCTTCATCAACACGGTCAAATACAACCACAAATTGTGAAAAATCATAAATTAAATTTTGAAATAACATTTGAACTGGCAACATTGGCGTAAATGGAATTCATCAAGCCACAATAATTAAAGTAAAAACATTCCCAAATTGTGAAGCCATTGTTATTTTAATATATTTTAAAATATTTCCAAATGTTAAACGTCCTTGTTCAATTCCTTGTTCAATTACATCTAATGATTTTTCTAATAAAATAATATCTGATGCTTCCTTAGCAACATCAGTTGCATTATTAACTGAAATTGCAATATCACTTTGTCGTAATACTGGCACATCATTAATTCCATCACCCATAAAACCAACAACATGATTATTCGCTTTTAGCAAACTAATAATTCGTGATTTCTCCGTTGGATTTAATTTAACAAAAACATTGTTAATTTCAACCGCACGTTTTAATTCATAGTCAGTCAATTTATCTAATTCTTCCCCAGAAATAATTCCTTTAATTTTCATTCCTACACGATCACAAATCGAACGCGTTACAGCAGCATTATCTCCTGTTAAAATTTTTAATTCAACACCACGAGTAGCTAATACTTTAACCATTTTTGATGCTGATGGTTTAGGAATATCTAAAAATGTTGCATAACCATAAAAAATTAAATCTTTTTCATCATTAATGTTATAAACTTTTTGATTTTCATTAACAACTTTATAACCAATTCCTAACACGCGGTATCCCTGATCATTCAAACGAGTTACCGTCTTAATGATTTGTTTTCTCATTTCATCATCTAAGTCAACAATTTTATTTTGATAATAAATTTTATTTGAAACATTAATAATTTCTTCAATTGCTCCTTTTGAAATTAATTTTGTATCTGCTGCATTTTTAACAATAATTGTTAAACGACGACGTTCAAAATCAAATGGAATTTCATCAACTTTTTGATATTTATCAGGAGCAAAATAATGTGTACTTTCTTTAACATAATCAATAATTGCTGAATCTAGTGGATTTTTAATTCCAGTTTGAAAATAGCTATTTAAGTATAATAATTTCAATAAATCTGGTTTTTTTTTATTGTCGAAACTAGCATAATTAATTAACTCAATTTTATCATTTGTTAAAGTTCCTGTTTTATCTGTACATAAAACATCAATTGCCCCTAAATTTTGAATTGCCCCTAAATTTTTAAATACTAATTTACTGCGGCTCATTTTACGAGCTCCTCGTGCTAAATTACTTGTCACAATCATTGGCAGCATTTCAGGAATAATTCCAACAATAGCTGCCGCTGTTCATGTTATTCCTCCTAATCAATCACTTTTTGTTCCTGAGTAAATTAAGTAAATAATTGGTGCCATAATCAACACAAACATAATTAATAGGAATGTTACTCGTTGCACTCCTGTTTGAAAATTAGTTAAAGGGCGTTTTTCTTGCAATACACTTGAAATTGACGAAAAATATGTTTTAACTCCCGTTTGAATAACCATTGCAATTGCACTACCTGAAACAACACTTGTACCCATTAAACAAATGTTTTCTAATTCTAATAAATTAACCTTATCTGTTGTTGCATGTTTCTCAACTGGCATTGATTCTCCGGTTAATGAAGCATGATTAATAAATAAATCACGACTAACTAAAATGCGAACATCAGCAGGAACCATATCCCCACTTGATAAGTAAATCAAATCTCCTGGTACTAAATCACGAACATCAATATCTTCTGATTTTTTGATTAATTCAAACATATTTTCGTAATTAATGTCAGTATATCCCTTCCCATCTCGAATCACTGTTGCTTTATTACTAACAATATTAATTAATTTTTTCGTTACAAAATGTGCTTTTATTGTTTGAATATAAACAACTGTTCCACTTGCAAAAATCATAACTGCTACAATAATTGCTGGTAAAATATCAGCAATTCCCCGTTCTGCAATAGGAGTTGAAAAATACTCATAAAAATTATAAATACTAATCGCAATTAGTACTAAATTAAAAGGTCCAAAAAATGATTTAAAAAAGTTTAGAACTCAATTAAATTTAGTAGTATCTACTTTATTGTGTCCATATTCTTTTTGTAAATCTTCGACATCAGCTGTCTTTATCCCAAACTGATTACTTTTAAATTCGTTTAATAATTCAGGTTGGTTAAGTTTTGAACATGCTTTTAATTTTTTATCATTAAAACTTAGCTTTTTTAATAAAGCTTCTTTTGTTCTATCTTTTCCAAACATGATTTGTTTCCTCTCTTACTTTGTTTCATGACACAACAAAATAAGATAAATTAACACAACTAAAAATAGTAGCAATTATAAATAACTGCGGTGATTATCTTCTTGATGGTCAGAAACAATATTAAATAATGTATTACTTTTGTAAAAATTGATACCCTTAATAATCCGGCTTAATTGTAAAAACAGTCCGGACTGTTCCTGCTGTCCAAGCATAGAAATCACCACTCTTTCTTTCTTAAAAATAATACCTTTATATTTTAGCATAAAAAATAAGGCAAATATACCTTATTTAAAAAAATTATCGTAAAATTGAATAAAACAAAAATTTTCTTTAATTTTGTCGAAAACTCTTGATGAAATAAAAAAAATCATCAATATGACAATTTGAAAACTAATTTTGTGTAAGATTATGATTTTGCTTTAAATTTTTTA
>NZ_RXFZ02000114.1:0-3407 GCF_044714365.1 Spiroplasma sp. hy2 | reverse complement strand
AACATTAATTTTTAGTGAAAAAGGATTTGATAAAAATTATGATGTAGTAGTTGGAAATACCTTTCAATTTTCAGGGTTACCTATTTTTACAATATCTATTAGTTTAATAAAAGGTTATCAAAATGCTGTTATTAGTTTATTAAATCAAAATGGTGTTAAATATGAAATGCAAACATTAACACCAAGTTTTTTAGCATAATTTGGATCTAAAGCGTGTTCAGCATCAATAAAGGCTCCTCGCCCACCATTTTTTTGTACTTCAGCAATAGCATGTAATGATAGAGTTGTTTTTCCTGATGATTCTGGCCCAAAAATTTCAATTCGTCCTTTAGGATAACCACCAACTCCAATTGCTTCATCAAGTAATAAACTTCCAGTTGAGACAGCTTCAATTGTTAGGTTGCTTTTATCCCCTAATTTCATAATAGCGCCTTTACCATATGTTTTTTCGATTTCTTTCATTACTGTTTTTAAAATTTCATCTTGGTCAACGGTTTTTGTTTCAGGAGGAACTGGTTTATTATCTTCCATTATTTTATTCTCCTTTCTGTTTATTTTTATCTTTTTTTACTATTAATTCCTTGTTCTTTTTCTAAAATTTGTTGTAAATGTTTAATTATTGTTGTAACAGTTGCAATTTTAATTTTTTCTCGTGATCAAGTTGGATTAAATGTTAATGCGAATGTTGTTGGTTGGTTTTGAAAAAGAATAGTTGCAAACACAGTTCCAACTGGCAAGTTGTCTAATTGGCCTGGACCAGCATTACCGGTAAAACTTATGGAAAAATCACTATTAAATTGTTTTTGACAAGCAAAAGCCATTGCCTCAGCTGTTTCTTTTGAAACAACACCATATTTTGTAATTATTGATTGGGAAACATGACCAAGTTTAATTTTAATGTCATTAGTATAAGTAACAATACTGCCTAAAAAACATGACTAGCATTTGGAACATTAGTTATATAATGACTTAAAAAGACCTCCTGTTATTGATTCATATGCTGCAATTGTCATTTGTTTTTGTTGAAGTAATTGTACTAGTTCTTTAATCATTTTTCCCCTCACCTCATAAACTTTCTTTAATATTATACATTTATATAATATAATATGTAAGTAATATTAACATATCAAGGATAAGATATTTTTAGAAAAGAGGACTTAAAATGAATTGAGTTAATCGTATTACATTAATTCGGATTTTTTTAATCCCAGTTATTATTGCTTTAATGGTAATTGTTCCATTTGAAAATAGTTCCTTATATAATGGATGAGATCAATGATTAACAATTAAAGGAGATAATGTTACTTATTTATTACCAATTAGTTATTTAATTGCTGGGATTTTATTTATTATTGCTAGCTTAACTGACTTATTAGATGGTTTTATTGCTCGTCGCTACAATCAAGTCACAACATTTGGCAAATTTTTTGATTCAATCGCCGATAAATTACTAACAAATACTGTTTTAATTGTCTTTGCTTGTGCAAACATTATTCCAGTTTGAATGGTTGTATTGTTAATTGCTCGCGATTTTGTAATTGATGTTGTTCGCCAAATTTTAGCAACACAAAAAGTGGTGATGGCTGCTAATCAATTAGGACGTGTGCGAGCAGCAATGGAGATGTTTGGAATGACAATTTTATTTTTTATTGGTTTTCGTATGTTTAATGGTCATTCTTTAAAAACAGGCCAATGAGATGAATTTGGTTGAGTAAACCAAATTATTATGATTCCAATGTATTTAGCAACGGTATTATCATTAGCGGCAGCAGGAAATTATATTTTCTTAAATCGTAAAACATTATTTGATATGACAGTTATTAAAAAACCAAAATTAGAAAATGGACAAGAAAATAATGAAAAAAACAAATAGTAATAGTTTAGAATGAGCTGTTGTTACTGGTGCTAGTAAAGGATTAGGATATTGTTATTGCGAAGAATTATTAAAACTTGGTTATAATGTTGTTGCTGTTGCTCGTGATACAACCCCTGTTACTGCTTTACAGCAAAAATATCCAACACAAACAATTAAAATGATTAATTATGATTTAAGTAATTTAGAAAATTGTGAAAAATTATTTAATGATGTTGCAAAAGATAATGTAACAATTTTAATTAATAATGCTGGATATGGTGTATGAGGTTATTTTAATGAATCTAGTTTAGAGCAAGAAATGAATATGATTGATTTAAATATTAAAGCGCTCCATATTTTAACAAAATTATTTGTACAACGTTTTATAGCGCAACAACAAGGACGTGTTTTAAACATTGGTAGTTTAGCGGCATTTACGCCAGCCCCAGTTTTTGCTAGTTATTATGCTTCAAAAGCTTATGTCTGAAGTTTGGGAGTGGCGATTAATACGGAATTGAAAAAAACAAAATCACCAGTTCGAGTTATTACCTTATGTCCAGGGCCGTTAAAAACTGATTTCTGAAATCGAAGTAGTAACCAGAAAGATGCAAAATATCACTCAACAGTGAAAGTTATGAAGACATCTACTTATGCTCGAAAAAGTTTACTAAAAGGATTAAAAGTAAAAAGAAAAAATTATATTGTAACAGGTAGTGTTAATAAAATTGTAAAAAAATTAACAAAATGAAGTCCCCAAAATTGAGTATTAACATCGGTTTACAATTATCAAAGAAAACGAAAATAAAAACAACAACAATGTTGTTGTTTTTATTTTTTATATTTCATGTTCTTTATCTGATACATATCCTTCATCAATATTATCAATTTCGTTAAGAATTTTTTGATATTGTTGACCTTGTTTCGGAATATTAGATGTTATCTTTTTTCCTCGCACTGGTTTAATTATTTGTTGGATTGCTTTTTTTAAATTGTTTTGGTTTTGACTCTAATGCAATATTTTTATTATTGTTTTCTAAAACAAAATCTTCCCCATTTTCTTTTGCTATTTTAGCAAGGGCTTCATAATATTGTTTTTCTAATTCAGCATTAGTCGTTTTTAACTTATTGACTAATTCTTTATAACCTTCAATATGTTCTTTATATTCTGCTATTTCTTCTTTTAAGAGATGAATAAAATTTTCTGATCTCTTAATAGTTTCAGCTTTGTCAAAACCCATTTTAATTAAAACATGATTAATTGCACTACGTGCTATTTAAAAGCTTGTGATAGATCACCAATCACTTTCCAACATACTCTTTTTAGTTTGTTTTTTACTTTCATATTAAATTTTTCTTTTAATAAAAAGTCATTTATTTTAAAATATTAAATAATATTTTAAAATCATATACAATAAATTTATTCTACCTATTATTTCTTCATCATTTTTAAACTTGGTAATATTTCAATTTTTACCTTTTCAGGCAATATAATAATATTTATTATCAACTGTATTAAATGGTTTTTCTTGTGGTGCTATTCATTCTAAATTWT
>NZ_RXFZ02000113.1:0-3410 GCF_044714365.1 Spiroplasma sp. hy2 | reverse complement strand
ATATATARANNCTTCTTGCATAACCTAGTTATTTTAAAATTCCTATAATTTCTATTTTAAATATATTTTATAGGAATTTTAAAATAACTAGGTTATGCAAGAAGTCTAATATATAAAGGAAGAAAGGATTAATTATGAAAAAAATATTAAGTATTTTAGAAGCGATTATTTTAACTACAACAGGGGCAAGTAGCATTATTGCTTGTAGTGTTGAAAAAGTAAAAACAAATAAAGATTTAGACAATCAAGATGAAAACAAAAAACTACAAGATGAAAACAAAAAACTACAAGATGAAAACAAAAAACTAAAATGAAAAATTGAGAAAAATATTTTATTTATTAATTCTATTAATCCTCCAATTAAAGTTGAGGCTACTAAACGAGATGAGGTAAAAGAATATGAGGTTCTTATTGCACTAAAACCAAAAGTTTTAGAAGCAATAAAAACAATTGATAATTCATTAACAGAAAATGATTTTATACTTGCTTTTAAAGATTATTTTAATCACTTTCAACCACGATATATTGATTTATCAACATCCAAAAAAATTACAATAATAATTATTGGAAAAAATAAAGCAACAGGGCAAAAAGAATTTGTTGTTGTTTTACCAAAAATTTAAAACAATAAGAAGCCACAAAAAGTATAAGAGAATTTATTAATAATTATGAAAAAAGAAAAAACTACACATAAATTAATAAGTTTAGATGAAGATTTAAATAAATGTGAAAATTGTAGTTTTGTTATTCAAAAAATCGATGATGAGTGATTTACAATTAACACAGGCGATAAAAACTGCGGTAAATAATTTAATGTTAAAAAATTAAAATTGCTTAACAGCAATTTTTTATATTCCCATTTTAAAGCGATATGGATAAGAACCATAAAACAAAGCATCATATGGATCATGATACATTTTACTATCGGGTGTGTTTGTTTTGCTATCACTAAATCTTAATTCACTAATACACTTATCTAAAAATGGAAAATTATCTAAAATACCATATATTTTGCCTTGAACAAACATTTTTCTTATTCAGGTTACTCGATTGATTATACCCGCTTCTTTATTAAACAAAGTTTGATGTTTTTTGGCTTTAAACATTTTAATTTTATAACCTAAATAAGGGTAAATATCTTCTTGCAATTTTTGCATAAAGTCGTGGGCATTAATATCATAATGAAATGTCGCATATTCAAAACCATCAAATTTATCAAAAGTATTAATTATTCATTGTCCATAGTGTTCAACTATTTCATTTAAATTCATTGCGTTTTTTGGTGTAATAACATTTTCTTCAATTAAATATTTATCATACTCCTTATTTTCATTAATTTTATATCCACTAAATAAAAACACTGTATGGTCTTCACTACCGTTAGCATAATCAACACCAACTGAATAACTATCAAATTGATACTGTTTTGTGTTTGAATTATAAAAATCTTGTAAATTATATTCTTTAATATATTTACGATAATTTCGTAAAACATAAATGCTAGGGTCATTATCATTATATTCAAAACCATAGTATTCAAGTTCAAATAAATCTGGTCGCTCTTCTTTATTTGCTAAAACAAGTTTTTTAGTAATATCAGGTATTTTATTTCAAACAGCGCCCATTGTTAATCGTAAGTTAAAAACTCCCAAGCCATTAAATGCTTGTTTATTTTCGGAATATACTTGATTGTGTTCTTTTAAAATAGTTTTAATTCTTTCATTTAACGGTAAATATGGCGTTACAAATTTTTCATAAAAGACATGGTATTTATCAAAAGGGTTAAAAGTGAATTGATTAGAATATGTTTTATGAAAATATGTTGTTACGGTTATGTATTGTTTTGTTATATTATCTCATTCTTGAAATGTCCAAGATAATTCTTTTACTGCGATAGGATTATCTAGATTATATTGTTCATTATCATTTTCATCCGTGTATTTTTTGTAAGACACTTTTAAACTTTTTGAACGAAACATTGAAACTCTTAAATTATTATATCTTTTATCTAGTTCTTTATCAGTTAAAATTTCTTTTTCTTCAGCATGGATCATTTCATCAGTTCATGCCGATATAATACCGCTACCTTTACCAACTTTTCCCATAATTTTATTACCATTAGCATAACCCGCAAAAGCAATACGAACACCACTAGGAAAAACAATTTCGCCACCTTCTTTAACATTTTTAGGTCAAATAATACCATTTTCATTGTCGGGACCTATATCAATACCATATTTATCATATAGATAGTTACAGACATTAATTGTATCACCAAATGTAGTATCTTCGTGGGTGTTGGCATATCTTCGCAAAATATTAGATGAAGCATCGGTAAAATTACAAACAAAAAATAATTTTTCTGCTAGGTGATTTCATGTCTTATTAGTACCACGACCCGCTGAGACAAATTTAAAAAAACAATTCGTCGTAAAATATCGGACATAACTATCACCAACAAAATCTTTAAATACTTCTCAATCAAAACCAAAATTATAGTCACTAAAATTCAAATCATATTTTTTATTTAAATGTTCATAACTAGTAATTCGTTTTTTGTTATTAATTTTTTTAAAATCCTGCATTTTCAATTAGACTCCTTTTAAAAGTTTTATGTTATATTGAGACGAAAAAAATCAATTTTATTCGCCGGCACTCACCTTCAAGTGAAAGTGCAAGGACGATAATTTTTTATTCATATTGTTTATTTTGTTATTTGACACAAATACCCCCCCCTGACAAGTCACCCATATAGTTAATTAAGACATCCTTATCCAGTTCTTAAACAGTCAGCTACTGCTACGCACACGATTTTATTTTTATTCTTGTTATTAAATGTTATGAATGCACCACTACGCGTCTAACTTAATCAAAGTCTTTAATTTACAAAATCGCAAAAAACAAGTTTACAGTTGTGTAGCATCTTTTTATCCGAGGTAGCAGCTTACTCCAATATTTTTTTAAAAGCCATATTTGGTTTTTCGGTATTCCAAATAAGCAAAACATTAAATTTTTATTTTTAATTTATTCACAACAACAAATTAAATTACTTTTTTTAACTTTAAATAAAATAAAAAAGTGGAAAATTGTTTTTAAAAACAATTTTCCACTAAAAATAATATTATTTACTTTTTGATTAATTAAGACTTATTAAACAAAAAAATCAAATTTATTATAATAAATAATATTTAGTGGGATAAAATTGTATTTATAACAATTTAAATATTAAGAACTACATAAATTTAATTTTAGTAATCTTAATTATTTTTATTATACTATATTATAAATACAATTTTTTTAAATTTTTTCTTTAATTTTGTCGAAAACTCTTGATGAAATAAAAAAAATCATCAATATGACAATTTGAAAACTAATTTTGTGTAAGATTATGATTTTGCTTTAAATTTTWA
>NZ_RXFZ02000112.1:0-3432 GCF_044714365.1 Spiroplasma sp. hy2 | reverse complement strand
ATMAAATTTATCAAATTTCATAATTTTAGATTCCTATAATTTCTATTTTAAATATATTTTATAGGAATTTTAAAATAACTAGGTTATGCAAGAAGTCTAATGAAAAAGTCATGTTAAAGAATATTTTACTAATGCTAAAACATGACTATGAAATATTACAAAAAGGGTTTGTCTGATTAAATTTAATTGCACAAAAAGATTAATATTTATCTACTTTATAATTAGCAATAAGTTTGTCTAGTTTATGAGCTAAAATTTTAGCTTCTGGATCAGAAACAATAATTGCAGCTTTAATTTTCTTATATTCTAAAACTGAGGTGGAAACAATAATCACTTCATTATTAAGATCATTGCCTTCATAATGATCACGTGCTGGTAAACGAATAATATCATTAGGATAATGAACATATTGTAACCCTGAGACAACAGCATCTGCTTTTGAAGTAATAACCATTAAACTACGATATTTAAATTTCGGGAAGATAATATCAATTGTAATTGCTTGTACTACGACAAATAAATATGAAGCAAATAAGGCAGGACCAAAGAAGTATTTAATTTTATGACTAGTGAAATCACTACCATATAAACCACCATCATCAATTTTAAAACCAAGGCGTTGAATTTGATCAATATGTGCTGCTCAGTCTTTTCCAAAATAAATACTTGTTAATTCACTACGACTTAATAATGTTGTGTGAATTGCTAACATTACAACAATAATAATATAATTAACAATTCGATTATAATTAGCAATTGAAATTTTCTTTTTAGCTGAATAATAAGCAAAAACAAAATCAGTTCCAGCTGTTGATGCTCCCCCTTTATAAACTAAGCCATAAGCAATTCCATTTAAAATTCCTGCTACCGCTGCAAAAACAAATAATCAAATCTGGTACATTCCACCATAATTACTAAAAATATTTAAACTATTATAATTAACAATAAAAAATAATTCTTGCGGATTAATAACCGGGATATAAGCAAATGCAAAGTGAAAACCATTTTGCAAACCAATATAAACAATTGTACGAAGAGAAAAACGAAGTCCAACTTTAATGACGCCAAAAATAAATAATGGGATATTAAACACAAAATAAAAAACTCAGTACATACTTGTTTGCATTTGTAACTGATCTTGGTTTGGTCAAATTCCAACTGCAATTTCACGGGCAATCCCTCCAATTCCACTTGGAATAATCTCATTACTTGTTGTTGCTGCAATAAAGTAATCATAACTAGCCATTCCTAAAAAAGCAGCAAAAATAATATAAGCATAATCACGGAATAAACATGATTTAAAATAAGCTTTAAAACGTAAATTAAATTCTTTTCGTGAAATCCGTTCACGACTACGGGTTTTTCTTTCCGTTGTTTTTTCTTTCGGATAAAAATCTGATGATTTGTTTGTAATACTATCAGGGTTAACTCCAGTGTTGTTACTATCTCCTTCTGCTGTTAAGCTTTTTTCTTCGTTAACCATTTTTCGTTATTCCATGCCCTTTTTTAACCTTAATTATTACTAATAAGTATAACATTATTTAAAAAATAAAAAACAACCTTTTGGTTGTTTTTTAATAAAATTAATTAATTATTCACTTTTTAAACGAATTGTAACTTTGAATGAACCAACTTTGATTGGATCATAATCATTTCTTGTAATATCAACTACAGTATAATCTCGTTGTAACTTTTGATTTAAAGTTCCAAATTTAACACCTCTGTTTGCTCCTTTGTTTGAAGGAATAAACACTGGAATTTTTCGATAATCTAATGCTGGAATTGTCATATAAACAACAATTTGTTGATATGGTGAGTCAACATCTTTCAATGCTTCATTTAAGTATTTAACAAATTCATTATTTACTAATTGTGTTCCAAAGTTTTTATCTTCCACAAATTCATGTGATTGATTTTGGGTAATGTAAAACGAAACTTTTGCGTCACAATTTACTAATAAGTATTTTTGTTGTACTGTTGCACCATTATATGTATATGATGATTTATCTTGACATTTTTCAGCAATTGCTGCTGCAATTTCATTTGCAACTGTTTCAATTTTATATAATTTTTCATTATTTAAATCATATTTTGCTGATTTATTTCATAATAATTCATCATCATTGACACGAACTTGTTCTAAAAATAATAATTTATGTAATCATTTTTTAGGAGCATTTTTTCATTCATCTTCCCCTAAAATTACTTTACTTGGTCCTTCTGCTTCTTTTGTTTTTGAACGCATTACTTGAATAATATCTAATGCAACAGGAGTTTTTTCTTGTTTATCAACTAACATTAATGAAGGCCCAAACCCTGATAATACTTTATGTGTATTTGGTTTAAATAATTTAATTCATTGGTCATGTTTAATTTCAAATAATTCATTAATTGAATCTAAATCATCTTGTGAAGATTGTGATAAATCAATAATATAATTTGAACTTAATAAGTTAAATAATCTTCTTAATAAATATTTTAATGTATTAACTGTTTCATACATTTTGAATTTATGAATTGGATCATTATCTCATGGTGATAATGCATTATTATAAATAATTTTTAAAGCAATATAATTAATACTTGATTTTTTAGCAACTTGTGCAATTGCCCCTGCTTCAGTATCAATTACATCAATAGTATGTCCATATTTATCAACCATTTCCTTAAATTGTTTTGAGTTATAAATCAGCATATCTGCTGTTCCAGTAACTCCTTCTGTTAACCCTAATTTAAAGTCTTTAACAACTTTAGCGAATTCACCATCGAATTGGAATGATTCAGGTTCATTAACAATTTGTCCATATTTAATATCTTTAAAAACTGTTAAGTCAGCATCACGATAAATAAATTTTGTTGATATTGTTGTGTCTCCTGTGTCATGCTTATCGTTTGTTGACAAGGCTAAGTCTACATTTAAAATTGTTTGTAAACCAGGATATTTTTCTAATAAGTAAGTAATTGCCATTGCAGCATTTGCTTTACCATATCCTACTGTTGCTATAATGAAAGTTTTTCCATGGTATTTAACATGTTGAATTACACAGTTCTTTCACCAATATTTTTTTACTGTTTTAATACTATGCTTATCTTTCATCGTGAAATATGCTGTTGAAATTACGCCGATCATTTATTTTCCACCTCTATTTTCATATTTAATTTCCAAAAATTGTTTATTTTTAGTGCATCTTACTATAATTAATATTTGATTATATGCAAAATACAACTATGACTATTGTATCGTATTTTATCTTAATTATCAATGACAAATATTAAAATGTTTAAAATTGTTAAAATTATAATAATTTTTTTGTTTTTTATTTTTAAATGTAAATTGTAAATGCAAATGTAGCACTTTTTATATGAATGAAAACCTTATTTTTAAGCTTAATAGTTATTTTAGTAATTAATTAACTAAAATAAGCCATAAAA
>NZ_RXFZ02000111.1:0-3458 GCF_044714365.1 Spiroplasma sp. hy2 | reverse complement strand
ATAATCAAATTTATCAAATTTCATAATTTTAGATTCCTATAATTTCTATTTTAAATATATTTTATAGGAATTTTAAAATAACTAGGTTATGCAAGAAGTCTATTATACAAATGATGTAAAATTAAAAATTAGATTTTCAAAAGTAATATTTCCTCAATTAGTTATTGTTTGAGATTATTTTGGCAATGATAAAGATATTATATTAGATGTTTCTAATCCTAATGTATTAGGTATTAGAAATAAAAGTGATAACCCAGTTAAAATTACAATAAAACCAAGATAAAAGAAAAAGAGATATTACATCTCTTTTTTTATTCTCCTTTAACTTTTATATTACCATCATTATCAACTACTAAATTTGGCTCTGTTGTATCTAAATTTCAACGATAAACATATTTAAAATAAGTACCATTGTCATTTTCCCAATAAATTTCTTTAAAAGTTCATGCAATATTTAATGTTTGTCCTGAGCCAAATTTATAGGGGCTACTTTTTCATAAATCTGCTTTTTCAAAATTATCAATTTCTATAAAATCGAGTGTATTATTTTTAAATTTAATTAATCTTCAATTCTCATTTTTATTTCCACGCCATACTACATAATAATATTTATTATCAATATTATTAAATGGTTTTTCTTGTGGTGCTATTCATTCTAGATTATCTTTGATTTCTTGATTATCAGTGTGTATTTGGTTTTCTTTTTTTAAATGTTCTAATTCTTCTTTTGTATATTCTTGTGGTGTATTACAAGCAACTAAACTTGTTGTACTTGTTCCAATTAAAGTGATTGTTCCTAAAAGACTTAATATATTTTTCATTTACTACAAAAATTAATTAATATAAAGGTGTTTCATTTCCAAATGTTACTGCTAAACGACTAGAATTAGATTCTATTTCACAAGGAATATTCAAAAATATTTCTTCACCTTCCATAGTTATTAAAGAGTTTTGATTAAATAAATTATTATATCCTTTATTTTTAATTTCAATAATCAAATCTTTTAAACTAATATATTTTTGATAATAATAATTTATATCGTGTGGCAATCTTGTAAAAAAAGTATTAATTTTTAAATTAGGATCTATTTTTGTTTTTAAAACTCCTTTATTTATACTTTTTCCTTCAAAAACATAAAACGTTATTTCTTTCTTATGATTTGCTTTAATTTTTGTTCATTGAGAAGGGGCAGTTATTGTATAACTTTTTGTTTTTGTTCAGTTTTCTTCTGCAGAAAGTTCTCCTGTTATTTCAAGAGAAGCCAACATTTTTATTTTTAAACCAGCTTTAACGCTAATTTTTTGCCCAAATTTAAAAGAAAAAGAATCAGTAACATTATATGAAAAAGCACCACTTAATGCCTTATCCTCATCTTGATTTCCTGCCCTAAATTCTGTTTTTTGAGAATGTATAAGTTTTTCTTCAACAGGAATCATTTTGGTTGGAACAAAAGTTGTTTCATTAGAACAAACAGTTATTCCATTTATGTTGTATTCTCCTGGTTCAAATTTATTATCAGGTAAAGATAATGTATATTCTGGATTATAATTATTTGATTTTAATCTTGCAATTTTATTGTTATTTAACATAACAACTAAATTTTTTATAAAACCATCAATTGTTTTTAAATCTGGATTATCATAATTATACAAATATATTTGTCTTTTATTTCTATTTAAATTTTCTAAATTATTTGTTTGTTGATAATTAATATCACTATTTTCTAGCTTAATTACATCACTTTTTTGATAAGGACTAGCGGCAATTGTTGTTGGGACAGCAGTTCCACTAATAGTTAAGATACTTAATAAACTAAGTAATTTTTTCATACTTGTTTTTCTCCTTTTCTTAATCTTGAAACTCTTTATCAAGATTTACCTGCATTATATATATACGCAAGCAAAATTATGAATTATTTTAATAAATTTATCTTGTTAAATACCCCCTTATTACGAGTTTTAAGGGCTAAATTAGCAATAAAATATATTAAGTTTAGTATTTATTTACATAATGTATTGTATTTGTGAACTATTAGTATATAATAAAAAACACAGGTTTAATCTTTTACCGTTAAAAAAGAGTTTAGCTGACTTGTTAATCGGACAAGAATAAAAAAAGAGAGGTTTATAAAATGGCACTTACAAAAGAACAATTAATCGAACAAGGTTTAAGTGAAGAGATTGCAGAAAATATCTTAAATCAGTTTAATAATGAAGCAAAGCAAATTAGAGAAAGTGTGCAAAAACGCGAAGATGTTATATCAAAAGAAGACTTTATTAAATTATCTAATGAATTAGATGAATTAAAAGCATTTAAAGATGTTCCATCTACTAAAATTGAAGATATTAAAACTAATTTAAATAAAGTTAGTGGTAWTTCTTTATCTGAAAAAATGCAAACTTTAAAAGAATTAAAACCTGATTTGTTTGTAAATGAACAACCATCAGTTTCACCAACTAATTTTATTAAAGATATGATTGAAAAATCKACTGAAAATAAAAATGATGAAATTGAAAGTATTAAAGAAAAAGGAGCATATACTCCTGARGAAATTAAAAAATTAACTGATTATACACTTAAAAACCTTAGATAATAAGGGAGTGAAATATTATGGCAACAATTAATTTGCCACAAGTACCTTTTACATTGCAAGGTAATACAACAGGTCAAAAAGCCTATGTTGATATGGTTAATGCTTTATTGCGTGGACCTTTATATAATGAATATGCAAGTATTATGCAGTATGCTACTGCAACCGCAGAACAAGTTGCTTGATTACCTAATGCAGGACAAGCACTATATAATTTAACTCATCGTGTGGTATGACAAGATGATTATTCATTACCAAATGGTGGTGCAACTCAAACTATGGGATTAACAAGAATTCCAGTTCCTATTGATAAGAGATTTAATTTAAAATTAATGAATGAGGCTTTTGACTTGGCATTAATAGAACAAAATATTAAAAATGGTGTTATTGCTGATGCTATTTCTAGTGTTGTACAAAATAAATTTGTTAATTTAGAATGTGAATTAATTCAGGCTATTTATGATTATTGTTTAGCAGATGGTCAATATGAAGTAATTCCATTTCGTAGTTATACAGCAGAAAATGCTGATGATGCAAATAAWGCATTCTTTATATTAAATGAAACTTTGATTGAATTAACTAATCAAATTAGTAATTTATATTTTGGATTGCCAACCGATAAAATGTTTATGGTTTTAGGTCGTAGAGCCTATTTAGGATTAACACCTGCGTATTTAAAAGTAATTGGTTCACAAACCCAATTAAAAGCAATGGTTAATGGTGAATTATATGAAAATACAGCAATGGGTATTCCAGTATCAAAAAGTTTTCATTTAGAAAAAACATATACAAAAGGACAAGTTAACCGTGATAAAGGTTATAATTTTACTAATGTAAATGGTTTAATTATTAATAAACAAGTATRAT
>NZ_RXFZ02000110.1:0-3465 GCF_044714365.1 Spiroplasma sp. hy2 | reverse complement strand
TTAAATTTTTAAATAAAAGACATAATTAATTAAAATTATAATTTGCTATTAGTATCTTTTTAAAAATATTTACAATTATTTTAATAGGTTATGCAAGAAGTCTATTGATGAAAAAGATATTTTAATTAATGATATTTCAAAAAAAGACAAAGCATTTTTAGAAACATTAGACTTAAAAATACTGTCTATTAATGAACCAATTACCGAAAACAATAAAATGAATGTTACATCATTGAAGAATATAAACGCCCTTATTCACCCGATAGAATTAACATTATTTAAATCTACTCATTTAGTTAAAATAACTGACTTTAAATGAAAAAACCAAAATAGTATTCATTTAGTTTTACAAAAATCATTGCCCGAGGATACAGTATTTACTGGAATTGAGATTAAATATCCTAAATCAATGTTATTTGGAAATATTAAATGTTGAGGCAAGGTCAATGGTGTTTATTCTTATCCACAATCTATTATTCAAAACGCTAGTTTAGTACCTTTACTATCTATGCCAATAGAGACAGAACCTAATTTAAGAGTGTTTCAGTATTGATTTACGGAAAGTTTTTTACCATGAAGTATTTCCAAAAACTATATTCAAGGTGTTGATATTTTAGGTTTAATAAATAAAAATGGCTTAGATAAAGTTTTATTAAATTATTTAACATATCGTTATAATTATGATAGAAAATTTAAAGGGTCAAAATACGATGAAAAGGGTAATCCTACAAATAAAGCAGCTGAATTACGCCAACAATTCGAAGGACAAAAACCCGAAGATGTAATTGATGGCTTATTTGAAAACTGAAAATTAGATAATCCAACTCTTATTAATGATAAAGTTGTTAAAATATTTAAACAAATTATCTATATGTTATCAACTTATACATATAGCAAATATACAATTAATAAAAGCCATAACGATGATATTAAATTATTATCACCTTATTATTTTAATTTAATTTCAATACCCAATAAAATAAGTGAAGAAAGTTATTGAGAATTTAAAAATTGTATAGTTGAATTAAATTCAATGTATTTTAATTTTAATGGAAACCAACCATTACATAATTATTAAAGAGAAGTTTTTGCAAATGAAAAGCCACTTAGTAATGTTGATAATAGATATTATTTTGTTGTATGGCGTGAACAAAAAGAAGATGATTGATATAGTACTTTATTTATACATAATTCTGGACAAACCTAGAACAATTGATAAAAAATTAGCTATTACTAAAACAGAGGGATTCCTTGATTTACTTGCTGGTGGTCGTGGTGGTGGTTTAGAAAGAATTTGAAGTAGAGATAATGGAACTTATTTTAAAGCAGTTTATCGTTGAAATAATGACAGTGAACCAAATAAACCATTTATTGACCCAAAAACAGGAGAAATTACAAATTGAAATTTAAAAAATGAAAGTAACAGTAACACTAATAATAAAAAAACAAAGATATTTCAGAAAACTATATTTATCAATTAGAAGCAAATTACTTTAATTGATTATCCATACCAAATGAATTAGAAACAAATAATATTCCTTCCCTTATTCCATCTGAAATTAAATTATCTGATGGCGAATATGGCAAGTATTTAACTAATTTAATTGTTTATAATAACAAAATAGAAGAATATTTAAATTATTTTTCGCAATGATATAGATTACTTTATTCAAAAGCAGTTTGAACAAGTATAACTGAAGATTTAGTTGAAGATAGTATTAAAATAACTTATGACAAAAAACTATTTAATTTAAATCAAATTGAAATATCAGGTATATGAGGCTATGGAAATTATAATATTAAAATTTTTACAGAAAGAGAACAAATTAATATTAATAATTTAGAATTATTTAATAGAAATAATGAAAAAAATATCATTAATTACATTAGAAATATAAAAACTCATTTAATTAATTAAATGAGTTTTTATATTTATTTTCCTTCAACTTTTATTTCACCAGTTTTAGAATCAACAGTTAAATTAGGAATATTTCTATTTAAATTTCAACGATAAAATGCTTTAAAATAAGTTCCATTATCTCTACTTCAAATTCTTTCTAAACCACCACCACGACCACCAGCAAGTAAATCAAGGAATCCCTCTGTTTTAGTAATAGCTAATTTTTTATCAATTGTTCTAGGTTTGTCAAGAATTATGTATAAATAAAGTACTATATCAATCATCTTCTTTTTGTTCACGCCATACAACAAAATATGACTTATTGTCTAACTTACTAAATACTTTTTCTTGTGGTGCTATTCATTCTAAATTGTCTCTAATTTCTTTATTTTTTGTATCTATTTTATTCTTTTCTTTTAGTTCTTTTAATTCTTCTTCTGTATATTTAAATGTTTCAATTTTATTATTAAAATCTTTATTAAATATATTACAAGCAACTAAACTGGTTATACTTGTTCCAATTATAGTGATTGTTTCTAAAAGACTTAATATCTTTTTCATTATGATAATTCCTTTCGCTAAATATTTTTACAATCACAATTATATATATACAAGGGATATTTAAGAGTTTGAAAGGAAATTATTTAATAATAAAGTGGTCAATCTGGGCTCGCGGTGATTTCCATAAGTTTTGCGAAAAATTACTTAAAGTTTAAAAAAACTTTTGCCGCGCTTTTCAAAATCCTTGGGAAAAATTCTAAGCGTTAAGCGAAGAATTTTATAAAGGTTCCCAAATTTGTTTGAAAGAACCTCAAAATTTTTTTAACTTGTAAGTTATTTTATCACAAAAATTTAAGAAAATCAACCGCTCGCCCAATTCTGCAAATGATTTTTATAGTCTTAATGATATAATTAAAGCATTTAAAGAAAGGAAGTATATTTAATTTATGTTTAAAAAAGGAAGTAAAGTTAATGTTAAAATAACAAATATTACACCTTATGGTGCTTTTTGTAGAGCAGAAAAGGCTGATGGTTTAATTCATATTAGTGAGATTTCAGATTACTTTGTTAGAGATATTAGAGATTTTTTTGATGTTGGTGATGAAATTGAAGTTGAGATACTAGATTTTAATTCAGTTAGAAAACATCTTAAATTAAGTTATAAAAATTGTCATCCTGAACTATTGAAAAATGATGATGGTAATAAAATACAAGAAAAATCACCTAGTTTAGAAAAATCATTAAATACTAATTATTTAGTAAATAAAAAGTAAATAAAATTTATAAATTTTAGAAGGTTTTAAAAACCTTTTTTATAATCCCATTTTAAAACGATATGGATAAGAACCATAAAACAAAGCGTCATATGGGTCATGATACATTTTACTATCGGGTGTGTTTGTTTTGGTATCACTAAATCTTAATTCACTAATACATTTATCTAAAAACGGGAAATTATCTAATATGCCATATATTTTGCCTTGGACAAACATTTTTCTTATTCATGTTACACGATTGATTATACCCGCTTCTTTATTCAACGAAGTTTGATGTTTTTTGGTTTT
>NZ_RXFZ02000109.1:0-3508 GCF_044714365.1 Spiroplasma sp. hy2 | reverse complement strand
WTAAAAAATTTAAAGCAAAATCATAATCTTACACAAAATTAGTTTTCAAATTGTCATATTGATGATTTTTTTTATTTCATCAAGAGTTTTCGACAAAATTAAAGATTCGTTGTACAATGATATTATGAGTATTAATTTATTAGTGTATAAAAAGGAGATAAATAAAATGAAAAAATCAATTGATACAATCAAAATGTTGGGAATTGAAGCAATTAATAAAGCAAATTCAGGCCATCCAGGAATTGTTCTTGGTGCTGCGCCAATGGCATATACTTTATTCACAAGACACTTAGTTGTTAACCCACAAGTGGATAAATGAACAAATCGTGATCGTTTTGTTTTAACAGCAGGACATGGTAGTGCTTTATTATATTCGTTATTGCATTTATCCGGATTTGATCTTAATATTGATGATTTACGAAATTTTCGTCAAGTTGATTCAATTACGCCTGGTCATCCGGAATCACATTTAACGCCCGGAGTGGATGTGACAACGGGTCCTCTTGGCCAAGGACTTGCAGCAGCAGTTGGTTTAGCGTTAGCAGAAACGCATTTAGCAGCAAGATACAATACCAATAAATATCCTCTTTATGATCATTATACTTATGTTTTATGTGGTGATGGTGATTTACAAGAAGGAGTTACACAAGAAGCAATATCTTTAGCAGGACATTGAAAACTAAATAAATTAATTGTATTATTTGATTCTAATGATGTGCAATTAGATAATATGGTTAATGTTGCACAAAGTGAAAACATTGCTGATCGTTTTAAAGCAGCAAATTGAAATTATCTTTTTGTCAAAGATGGTAATGATATTGAAGCAATTGATCAAGCTATTATAAAAGCAAAAAAAAGTGATAAACCAACATTAATCGAAGTAAAAACAATAATTGGTGATGGGGCAACAAAACAAGGTACACCAGCAGTACATGGGGCGCCGTTAGGAAGTGATATTGAAACAGTTCGTAAAATGTTAAAATGAGATTATAAACCATTTGAAGTTCCTAGTGAAGTTTATAAGGATTTTGAAATCAATGTTAAACAACGAGGAATTAAAAAATATCAGGAATGATTAGAAATGTATCAAGGTTTTTGCAAAGAAAATTCTACTTTAGCTAAAGAACTTGATGATGCCGTTTATGGTAATTTTAATTTTAATCCACAAGATTTTCGTGATTTAAAACCAATTAAGCCACAAGCAACACGAATTAGTAGTGGGGCAATCCTTGACCGTCTTTCTAATATTATTCCAGCTTTAATTGGTGGTAGTGCTGATTTAAGTGGTAGTACAAAAGCAAAGGGAACTGATGGTGTTTATAGTCCTGAAAATCGATTAGGCCGTAATTTAGCTTATGGAGTGCGTGAATTTGCAATGGCAGCCATTAATAATGGAATTTGTTTACACCGTGGATTAATTCCTTTTGCAAGTGGTTTCTTTGTTTTTGCTGATTATATGAAGCCAGCTATTCGTTTAAGTTCATTAATGGAAATTCCAGCTATTTATATTTTATCGCATGATTCAATTGCTGTTGGTGAAGATGGTCCAACGCACCAACCAATTGAACAATTAGCAATGTTACGTAGTCAGCCAAACTTAAATGTTTTTCGTGTAGCTGATTTTAATGAAACATTAGGAGCTTATCATATCGCTTTACAGTCAAAACATACTCCAAGTGTTATTTTAATTACACGACAAGATTTACCAGAATTAGAACATTCAAATGTTGAGGCAGTGAAAAAAGGAGCTTATCAAGTTTATGGACAAGAATATAATAATAATGTTGTATTGTTAGCAACTGGTAGTGAAGTTAGCATGGCGATTGCTGTTGCAAACAAATTAGAACATGATAAAAAAATTAAAGTAAAAGTAGTATCAATGCCTTGTTGAGAATTATTTGAGCAGCAAGATGCTGCCTATAAACAGAAATTGTTAGAACCAACAGCTTTAATTGCGTCAATTGAATTAGGAGCAACCTTTGGTTGAGAACGTTATACTTCTAATGGTTTAAATTTTGGAATTAACACTTTTGGACAATCAGGACTATTTCAAGATGTATTAGAATATTTTGGTTTTAATGTAGAAAACATTGTTAATGCTATTAATAAAAAAATGCAATCATCATAAAAATGATAATTGCATTTTTTATTGTTCTCTTGTTTATTTAACTATCATATTTTAAATAACGTTGTCAAAAAATGGGAGCTAAACTACGTAAAATAAAAGGAACAACAATTTGAATAATTGGATATGTAAAAAGAAAACTATGAATAAAGTTATAAACAATGGCATATAATCAATTACTATAACCGGGTCAAACTGAATCAGGGAATAAAGTTGTTCAAATTAAAACACCAACTAATACTTGTGACAAGTAAATAAGAGTAATAATACTAAAACAAATAATAATATAATTAACATAAGTAATATATTTTTTGTCATTATTAACTTTAAAACGCATAAAACCTGCAATTGTTGGAATAATCATTGGGACAAAATAATCTAATAAATATGATCATGGTGAAACAATAAAATTTGAAGCAATAAATAGCAATGACATCAGGGCACTAATACTCCCAGTTATAAGACCAGCGATTGCTGAGTGTAAAAAAGCAATAACGATAAGTGGAAGATATTTTAAACCAATGCCACCACCATATGGTAAGTTAGGCAATAATGTTTCTAAATATGCTAAAGCTAAGGTTACTGCTACAAACATCGCAATAATAACAATATCAAATGTTTTTCATTTTCAAATTCCTAAATTAATTAAAAATCGTTTTCGTTTCATAGTATTAGTAAATAATAAATCACTAACCTTTATTTCATAACTATAAATAATAATATTACTAATTAAATTAAGAATATTCAAACTAATAATATTTAAAATAATAAACTGAAACTTATAATTAATATATTCTTCATAATTTGTTAATCAAACACTTATTGCAGATATGATACTAAATATTAAACCAAGTCCACAAGTCATTAAACAAAAAACTCATATATTTTTAAAATATTGGTCATTATTTAAATGAAATAGTTTACTTAATCTTGATAGTGGTAAAATACTAAGCGTTATTAAAATACCAAGGTATAAACTTATGACAATAAAAATTGTTGCTTTATTGTATCATAAAATAATGTTTTGTTGGTTTAACTTAACCTTAAAAGATGGGGGTCTAACCATATAAGAAATCTCCTTACACAAATAATTTTGTAATTAACTTCTATGAAAGTGAGCATCAAATTAAATTTATTAAATTAAATAAATAACGAATTTGAACTCCTTACGCTAGTGTTAACTAGATCAGGTTCGAAGAGTATTTCTCAAACTTATGTTTTATAAGTTACCTCTGTCAATTACAATATTATCTTAACATTGTTGGAAAAAACCTTTAATTTTGTCGAAAACTCTTGATATTTATAAAATATACCTAAAATTAGGTATATTTTTAATATATGGAGGTAAATAATTAATGAAAAAAATAATTACAGAATTAWWAT
>NZ_RXFZ02000108.1:0-3526 GCF_044714365.1 Spiroplasma sp. hy2 | reverse complement strand
TAAAAAATTTAAAGCAAAATCATAATCTTACACAAAATTAGTTTTCAAATTGTCATATTGATGATTTTTTTTATTTCATCAAGAGTTTTCGACAAAATTAAAGAAATTTTTTTATTTTTTAATAAAATAAAATATTTTTCCAAAATAAAAATATGAACTTTGCTAGCATTTTTCCATAATTTTAGTTATTTACCTTTATAAATTTCTAACGCTTTTTTAACAGACATTTTGTAATCAACAATTTTATTAATTGTGGGGCGGTTTTTTAAAAACTTATTACAATATTTTGCTGTTGGATCATATTTTTTTTGTTGTAACTCAGGATTAAAAATTCGAAAAAATGGTTGAGCATCAAATCCCGTCCCTGCTACTCATTGTCATGAGCATTGATTTATAATAGGGTCATAATCTATTAACTGTTGAGCAAAATATTGTTCGCCTTTACGTCAATCAATTTGTAAATTCTTAACTAAAAACGAAGCACAAACCATTCTTGCTCGATTATGTAATAACCCTGTTTCTTTTAACTCTTTCATTCCAGCATCAATAAAATCATAACCAGTTTCACCATTTTGCCACTTTTGTAATCATTCTGGATTATTTATCCAGTCAATTGTTATTTTTTTATTTCAATTTTCACTAAAAGATCATTGTTGATGTAATTGCGCATTATAAGTTACTTGATAATAAAAATCTCGCCATGCTAATTGGCGCGCAAAAGCGTTATCAAAAACACCAAATTTTTCAATGCTTCAAAGATAACATTGTCGAATTGAAATAACACCAAATTTTAAAGCAGTACTAATTTTTGCTGTACTAGTTTCTAAATCAACAAAATCACGAGTTTGATGATAATTTTGATCTAACTGAAAAATTGCTGTTTTAACTTTTTCAGGTACTAATGGTAAATTAAAATCACTAGATTTAACATTTGTAATGTCTTGTAAAATCTCAAGATTTTTTAATTGTTGGGGCAAAAAGGATTTAACCTTATAAGGAACAATCTTATTATCGTTAAAATGTCCTTTTAATTTATTTCAAAATGGTGTAAAAACAGTATAATATCCATTTTGATTAGTTTTTATTGTTCATGGTTCTATTAATACATAATCATCAAATTCACGATAAATAAAATTATATTCTTTTGATAACTGACGCATTGCTTTACTTCGGTTAAGAGCAAATGGTGTATAATCACGGTTTGTATATATTTTATTAATTTTATAACCTTGGTCTAATAAAAATTTAATTCCGGTTTGTTCATTTTCACTTTTTAGAAAATTAACATGAACCTTTTTCCTTAATTGTTTTAAACAATGAACCATTGCTTGAAAACTACGAGGTGAAAAATAATTATTTGCTTTTATTTGTTCTTTTGTAAAAATAAATAATAAATAAATTTTATCTTCTTCATTAGCCAACTGAGCAAGACCAAGATTATCTTCAATTCTAAAATCACGATGAAAAATAAAAATGTTCATTAATTACAACCACTTTCTAATTTATTTTTTATCATTATACTATAAATATGCTGTCACATAAAAAGGATTAAATTTAATCTAATACACATTTATTCTAATTTAAGTTATAATTATATACAGATATTAAAGAGAAGCGGGGAGTTAGAATGGGAGTACCAACATTTTGTCCAATTCATTTAAAAATTCATGAATGTTCAGAAAATAGTAATAAAGCTATTTCAAGAGCAACTGAAAATAAGATTAAAGCAAAAATGAATCGAATGCTAAATCCAACTACAACTAGTAATGAACCTATTAAACCAGCAGTAGTTGAAAAGGGAACAATTCAATATATTTTAGAAAATGCTAAAAAAAATAATGAAAACATTAAACACAAATTAGGAATTCCAAATGAAGATGAAAAAGCGATTGGTGTTGATGAAAATGATATTAAAGCAAAAATGGCTCGTTTACGTGCTGCAGTTACCAACCAACAAGAAGTAGGTGAAAGAGATAATAATAATTTATCTTCCCCTACTCGTACTAGTAAAAAAGATCCTGGCTTGCAAGAAATAATCGATCATGCTTATCGAGTTAATCGTGGCATTGAACGCATCAAAAGTTCATCTGAAGAAGACCCGTTAGAAACAATTAGTGATTTTGATAATAATGACTTAGATCAATTAAATGTTGAAATGCAAACTAACCAAGGGAAAAAAACCGTTTTAAACGCATCGAAACAAAAAAAGTCAACCAATAATAAACCTAATCCAGCACAAACAAAGAAACAAAAAACTACTACTAAGGAAAAAATAAGTCATAAACCAGTTGAACCAACTATTATCTTAACTGCAACAGAAATTGAAGCTTTAATTGAAAAAGCTGTTGTTAAAGCAATCGCAAAAGAAAAAAATAATAAAAAGAAAAGGGGAGAATAAAAAAAGATTTACTTCCCCTTTTCTTTTTATTTTGTTTCATTTTATTTTGTTTCATCTAAAATACGTTGATCTGATTGAATATATTTTGTTTGGCTATGTAATAAGTATTTTATTTCTTCTAATTTTTGACCAGTTAATAACACATCCTGGCGGTATTTTTTATTAATTTCCTTAATTAATTTATTTGTTGTAGTATCTGGTTGTAAGGTTTCTAATGTTTCAAATGAAACTTGTTCTCTTAAATCATATTTACTAATAATTCCTCGTAAACCAACACCAATTAACCGAATTGGCTGACCTGATCAAAATTGATCAAATAATATAATTGCCACTGAATAAATATCATCTAGGAAGTTAGTATACTTTTTAATTGTTTGTTGTCTTGTAAAACGTTTTCGATTAGCATTTTAAATGTAACATAAATGACATTGCCAACCATTGTTCGTTTTTGTGCTCGTTGACTAACATGTTTTGCTAATAAATAAATTTTATTCTTAATATCTTCATAATCAATTAAGTCATATTCAAAAGTTGTTTCATTACCAATTTGTTTTAATTTATTATGTTCAAAAGTTAATTGTTGTTCACCACCACCATTAGCCCGTTCAACAAAAACATGTGTTGGTTTGCCTAAAATGGTTTCTAATGTTGCAAGATCAGCAAACTCTGCTAAATCTTTAATCGTATGAATTCCAATTTCATTTAAACGATGAGTTGCTTGTTTACCAATTCCAAATATTTTATTAACTGGTAATGGTTGAACTAAGTCAGTAACATCTTCTGGCCGAATTAACGTAATTCCCATTGGTTTTTTCATATCACTAGCAATTTTTGCTAGTGATTTATTATATGAAATACCAATACTATTTGGTAATCCAATTTTGTAAACTGTAAAACGAAACGCGCTAAAACAACTCTTATTAAAAGGTTGTTTTTTTTTATTTGTAAACCCATAATTATTAATTAATTCAGAGAAAAGACAGCATCTTAAGTTCTTAAAATAGAAACTTTTTATCACAACTTAATGCAGGGTGGAACGGTTATTTTAAATAACTAAGTGTTTTTATTCCACATGAGGCGGTCTAGCCCAGCGGTAATCAGTCCGGAAATAATAGACGCTTTANAMAR
>NZ_RXFZ02000107.1:0-3542 GCF_044714365.1 Spiroplasma sp. hy2 | reverse complement strand
AAATAAAAGATATTTTTGCTTTAATTTTTATAAAAAATCTTTACAAATTTAAAAAGCTTGATTTTACAGTTTATAAAGTGCTACACTTCATAGTACAATTTACATTTTAAAATAAAACTATAATTTAAAATGTTAAATTTTTAATATTATTTTGATAATCAAGGAAAGGGGCTCCGCCCCTAAGTCGCTCCGCGACTTTTACCCCTTTAAGTAAGGTGGTGTGGTGGTTTATCCACGCACCACCTTACTTTTTTTACTAACAACATTATATTTACTACTAAAAATAGCGTAAAAGTCCGTTAACCATTGCTAAAACTAAAATAGAACTTAACATAATTTTAAATGTGATATCAAACGCAAACAAATTACCAATATTATTAAATAATTCAGACACATTACTAAATACATGTACTATGCCATTAACAAAATTATAAACATCTTTCATACCCGGCAATTTATTTACTAACCAAATTGCAGCATTTTCAAAACAACCGCCAATATGAAATAAATCACATTGTTTATATGATATTTCTCAAATATTACCATTATTAATTTCATTATTTCAATCAGTAGCATTATAAATGCTAAAATTAAAACCAAAAATAGAAAATTGATTTTCTTTTATATCTAATGCACCAGAATAAAAAGTAAAAACATTAAAACCTTTATATTTACTAGTATCAGTCATATTCAACATTTTTATACTTTTATATAAATTATCATTTAAAGGTAAAATATCAGTTTGATATTGTCAATTTGAATAAAACGAATAATAATCACTAGCATTATTAATTTTATAAGCATTAGACTTCTTGCATAACTTAGTTATGCAAGAAGTCTATTATATTTTTTACTTATTCTACTTTTACATTTCTTAATATAATTCTAACTTATTTTTAGAAAGAATTAATTGTAACAAAAATGGGTTTATTGCTAATAAATTAAAAATTATAATCCCTTAAAATAAATAGCATTTCATATTTTCCACATTGCATAGTTTTTGTATAATAATTATAACATTCTAAAATATAATGTTAATAGATATTTAAAAAGTTCATGGAAAGGTGTTATTTTATAACACCTTTCCATGAACCTAAATAATAATATATTTGTTATCCATTAATGATTCCACATTTCATGATAATTCTTGTGAGTAATTCGTGGTAAAATCGTTTCTCTTCGACCAATAAAAGGATAATCAAAATAAAGAATTGCTTTCCAAAATATTGGCATAATAATAACAAATCAAATAAGAGTAAAGACTGGGACTCAGAAGAAATTAGTTCCTTTGGCCACTGGAATAATTCCTCTGTAAATAAAATCAATTAAACCATTAACAAACAATACTCAAATGTGCACATCAAGCATCGACATAAATAAACCATTAAGACCAGCAAGTGGCGTATAAACACAAAAATATAACATTGGTGAAATAAAGAAAGTAAATAAATTAATAATAACATTATTCCCTGTTAAAATGGTAACCACCACAATTGCTGTCATTAAAATTGCTGTTGGCATACGGTTTTCTTTTTTACTAGTTAAAATAATGGCCGTACTAATTGCTAACAAACCACCAAAGACAAACGCATAATTTGGTGGTAATTTTAGTTGTAATAAATGACCAAAATTACTAGATAAAAACCAATTATAAGTTTGTGCAGAATAACCATTTGCTTGTGGTAACCGGTCAATTGGTAGTAAATTAAGTCAATCTAAAATTGTTAAATGATGTTCTTCAAATGTTGGTTGGTTAATAAAATCCCACACTTTTTGAATTGTGGCATTATTCCAAGTATCATCAAAAATATTGTGTATTCAACCATAATGCACGGCAATATTTTTGAATAAATTTTCAAACTCTGTTTGACTTAATAATTCAGCATTTGGGTTAATAAATAAATTAGTAACAAGATCTTTAAAACCAAATGGAATTAATAATGTATTTAATAGTTCATAAACAAAAGCAGCTCCTAAAAAATGGTTTGCATTTTGTTGTCACATTCATTGATAAATATGGTTTAAAACAATTGCAATTACAATTCATAGTAATAAGAAAAATAACGCTAAGAACATACTTGCTAAAACAACAAGTAAGGTAACAAATGGAAAACCATTTAATAAACCAAATGGTTTTGCCAAGCGTAAATCAATACACTTAATGTAAATGTATGATGTAATAATTCCTACTGTTATTCCCCATAAAATTGACGTATTTAAAGTAACAAGGCCAAAACTTGAGCCTAAAAACATTGCTAAATTTTTACCTTGGTAAAAGAAGAGAATACTTGTTACATAAAGTTTTCCTTCTGGGATTATTTTATATTGAATTAATGCATATTGCATCACAATGAAAACTAAAAAGCCAGTAACAGCAATTGCTACAGCTTTTACATTGTTGGTAATACTAATCACTGTTACTAAACAAAAGATAATTGATAAATTGTTAAAGACTGCTTTTCCAATCTTAATACAAACATCACCAATCGTTAGGGCAACAAAATTACTAGTATATTCTTGTAAAATCATGCCAATTCCATAAATTAAAACAATTAATAATAATGGAATAATTATTAAAGTAATAATTTTAATAAAATATTCATAAATATTTCTAATTTTAATTTTATTACTATTGTTACGATAGCCTTTTCCGTTTTTTCTAATTTGATACAACCTATCAATTTTCAAAATTATTGTCTTTTCTTTACAAACAAATTAATTTTTTATTCATGGTAAAACTGGATTTTGTCAGTTTCTGAACTAAAAAATGGATAAGGCTTAATATATTGTTGTGAAATATTGATATTATATACAACACCAAAATTAATAATCTTCTTGTCTTCTTTTACTTGTCCAAGAACTGATAAACGAATAAAATCAGTAATATATTTTGATTCAATTGTCTTAATTATAAATTGACCATTTTGTTCTTGTAATTTAAAATCAGCAGTGTTAAAAGTATATTTTGACAAATCTTCTATTTTTTGGTCTTCTTTTAAATTAGTTTTCATACTTAATGTAGTAAATTTAAATTTTGGATATTTTTGAACAAATTCTGCTCAAGTCTTAGCATAGTTTCCATATTCAAAAACTAAAGCTTTTTGATTATTGACAAAACCAGAGGCAAGTTTTTGCGCAGGAAAAGTATCTGTTCCTGTCATACTTGCAATACTATATTCTACTGCCTCTTGTGCAAATTCATGCGCTTGAACTGTTGAAGTTCCTTTATTAATATTTGGCATACCTGCAACTGAAATCGTTGTCGCTGCAATCATTCCTAAAGTAAATCTTTTCATATTTAAAAACTCCTTATTTGTATATATTAAATTGATATTGTTGATAATTGATACATAGTTAATACATGGTTGATATAAAAATAGGAAATCCTATGAGATAATGATACCACATTTTTCTTTTAAAAAAGAAAAAAACTTCTTTAATTTTGTCGAAAACTCTTGATATTTATAAAATATACCTAAAATTAGGTATATTTTTAATATATGGAGGTAAATAATTAATGAAAAAAATAATTACAGAATTWA
>NZ_RXFZ02000106.1:0-3542 GCF_044714365.1 Spiroplasma sp. hy2 | reverse complement strand
GCTTATTCATATTTTCAATAATTCATTGTTTTTGTAATCTTTTGGTATTGGTGGATTGAACAAAAATATTATTATTGCTATCAACTGCCATTTGAATACAGCATTTGGTATCAGTAAAGAAAAGTATTTTTCCTAAATCTCTAAAGTAAACAGAATAATTATATAAAGGATTTATAATTACACTACTATCTCTCCCCTTTAGGTTATCTCTTATCTTTTCTTTTTATTAATTAAGTTACCATAAAAAAATAATTTACATAAATCCTTATTTTGCCAACATAATTATTTTTATTACCCAAACAGAAAAAAAGCAATCAACTGGTTTTCCCAACAGGTTGATTGCTTTTTAATTTGTTAATTTAATTTGTTCTAAAAATTCAAATGTTTTTTTCCCAACAATAACTTTTTTTTCAATTTCTCCATCAACTTTATAAATAACTTTATTAAACAAACCATTGATATCAATACCAATCATTTGCAATAAGATAATTTCTTCATCTAAAAAGAAAATGGTTTCATCATTTACTTTAATTCATAAACTATTATTAACTAATGTTTGAATAATTAAATAACTTAAAATTAAGCCATAATTACAAATTGCCATAATTACAAATAAATAAGCAAATGTATTTGAGATATTTGATAAAGTCATTAGTAAAATATAATCAATAATAATAAAAATATTAAGTGGGGTTAAAAGCAGATAGATGGTAATAAAGATAAAAATTATCATTGCTTTTCATTTATATTCTTTAATTGCCTTATTATTTTCTTTTTGTTTTTGATAATGAATAAAAAATAAAGTATGAAAAGTATATAAAGCTAACATTAAGATTAATGAAAAAACTAAAATAATAATATGCATTTTCATTGTTTACTTAGCCTCCCCTATTTTGTTGTCATGTTTTAAAAATTGTCATTGATATTTTAACATCATTTGTAATAAAGCGATAAATTTTTTCAGTAGTACTAATAAAAAAACCGATTTGATAAAAACCATTAAGATTAAAAATACTTGGTAAAACAAAATTAATATTTTTTAATCAAATAATAAGATTTTGATCTTTAGTTTCAAAAACTAAGCGGTAATTTGTAACATAAATGGTTCCATTAATTGTTTCCTTACCATTAGTTTCCTTACCATTATTAGTAGTAAGATTTAAATAACCAGCCAAGTATTCAATATAATATTGCTCTTTCATTTGTTGAGTTAAGTAGTAGATATTTTGTTGAAGTTCTTTTGGTTTTGTTATTTCATAGCCAATAATTGGTGCTTGATAATAACAAATTTCATTTTTTGGCAATTCATATTTAATTTTAATTACGACTAAATTATCATTTAACAATGTTTGATTGTTATCAATCATTTTTTGTAGTTCATTTTTCTTTTGTCTAAAATGTTTTATTTTTTGTTGCTGGCATAAAGCTAAAATAGCAACAATAATTATTGCAACACCTAAAATAGTACTAAATAAAATAATTCCAATTAAATAATTATGATTCATGCTTTCACACCTTATAAATTAGATATGGCGTTTCTAAACCTTTTACAATAATCATAAAACGTTTTTGTTCCGTATATAAATAAAAGCCTTGATATAGAATATTATTAATTCGAAAAATACTTAATTCAAGATTATTAACTTCACTTAATGGTCAAGTTGTAGTAATGTCTTCATTTATAATTAAAATTCTTTGGTTTGTAATAAACATATGACCATTTTGAAATGGAATTTGATACATTTCTTTAATTCTTTTACCTTGCCCATAACCAACACTAATTCCATTTTCAAATGGAATTGTATATTTGGAATGAGTTTGATTATTTTTTAATTTATGTTGAAGATAAACAGTAACAGGAATATTACTAAATACTTTTTCATCTGGTTCTAATTTAAATTTAACGTTAATTTCTTGCAAAGTTAATTTTGATAAATTATTATTAATATATTCTTGATTTTTAACTTCTAGTTGTTTAAAAATTTGAAAAAAAAGTTGCTGTTTTTTTTTTTTTTTTGATAAAATCATCCTAAAAAACCAATAAAAATAAATAATAAACTAAGAAAAACTCCAATTATAATTCATCCTAAGATTGTCATTTTCATCAACTTCCTATTTTAAAATATTAATGCCATTATTAAAATTATTAATAAAAGTTTGGAGCATTAATTCTTCTGCTGAATTTCGTGGTTGTTCAAACCTATTATAATAATAAATATTAATTAAATCTTTTGTTTTTTGATTTAGTTTATCATAATATTTTTTATTAATTAAAAAATGGGTTCCTTGATTAAGGATAATACTTGATAGATAATTTTGTCATTGTTTTTCATTTTTATTTTTTTCTGCTCATTCAGCAAAGTAAGTATTTAAAATCCGATTATTTTTATGATAAATAAAATGAATTTCCCCTTTTTTCGCATTATTAACTAATCTTGTGTATAAAATTTTATTTGGTAAAAATGGATTATTCGGTGAATTAATTGCTTGAAAAGTGATTGGAGTTAATTGTGCTAATAGAATATCATTGCAGACAATTGAATGAATTTCTTTTGGCAAAGTTATTTTTTTAACAACATAGCTATATTGTTGATTATCTAAATCATTTAATAAACGTGATAATTCTAATTGATAAACTAACGCTAATTTCATAATTCGGCGAAGTTTAATTGTTAAAATCACTTGTTCAGCAACACTTAAACTATAATAATAATTAATATATGTTTCATAAACTTCTTGATGATCCACTAAATTATCGTTAATATTCATTAATAATGCTTCTAACTGCGGTACAAGTGTTTTGTTTGACTGAAGATATTCATTCAAATGTTTTTGACAAAAAACATTAAAAAAATAAGGTACTTTCTCTGTTGATGTTAAATCTAAAAAAGATGTTTTAATATTTTTAAAAAAATGTTTAGAATGATAACGATTTAAATAATAATGATTTTTACTAATATCAAGCGAATAAAGATTATGCTGACCAACTTTATTATTACATTCTTGTAAAATACATTTTTGTTTAATACATTTTTTTAAAACTTGTTGATAATGCTTTGTTTCTTGTTCAATATATTGTTCTTTTAATGTTAAGTCTCCTACTGCTTGTAAAATTGAAATATATTGAGCACGATTTTTAGTTGAATTTAATACCTTCGTTTTGCAACAGTTTGCATATTGCTCATTACTTAAACAAATACATGTTTCATTATCATCAAAAGTAAAAATTGGTCGATAATGTTTATGCAAATAATCTAATTGATCATCATCTAAATAATAACTTTTTAATAAAGCATCAAACATTGCTTGCTCGGAACTTTTAAACGTATCTTCCAACTGCTTTTCTAATCCATTTTGCATGTAAAATAATTCCCCTCTGTTGTTTATACTCTATTATAATTATAAACTTATCTAGTTAATTTTGCTATAAAAAAAAGCTTTAATTTTGTCGAAAACTCTTGATGAAATAAAAAAAATCATCAATATGACAATTTGAAAACTAATTTTGTGTAAGATTATGATTTTGCTTTAAATTTTTTAAW